>CAYZQZ010000343.1:0-4955 GCA_964480235.1 uncultured Reyranella sp.
AGAGTTTGGCGAACACGACCGCGCAGCGGATCATGATGAAAGCGGCGCCGATCGAGGCCGCCATCTCCTTGTGCAGCTTGTCGATCGCCGCACCCACGAATCGGCAGCCGATGCCGGCGCCGACTACCACCTGTGCCGCCGCCACCAGTTCGCCCGGCGGCTTGGAGTTGGTCAGGCCCGCCAAGTGTGCGGCGGCGCTCAAGATCATCGGCCCCATCATGAACGATGCGGGCAGGCGCAAGGCACGGCCGACGGCGGCGCCGACCACGCCGCAGGCGATCAGTACGGCGTAGTCCTTCCAGTCATTGCCAGTGGCCTCGTGCCCCATGCTGAGCACACTGGTCTGCGCCCCGTTGACCAGCCGGTACCAGATCGGAATGGTCATAACGACCGTCAGGATGCGCAGCGCGTGAGCCAGCGCGATGCAGCGTTCCTCGCCGCCCATCGCGCCGCCCAGGATGGTCATGTCGTTCAATCCGCCCGGCATGGCGGCGAAGTAGCAGGTCGGCTTGTTCCAGTCGGTGAAGCGGCGGAGCCAGAAATAGCAGGACATGGCGCCGACCAGGGTCATCGCGGTGACGAAGCCCAAACTGACCGCCCATTGGCCGAGCCGCTGCACCAGGTCGGGCGTGAAGCCCGAGCCCAGCAGGACGCCCAGGATGATGATCATGCCCTGGCGCAGCCGCACCCGCATGCCGATGCGCAGGCCGCCGAACGCCGCCACGGTGGTGAACAAGCAGGAGCCCAGCATCCAGGCGAGCGGCATGCGCAGCCAGTTGGCGACGAAGCCGCCGGCGCCGCCGATCGCGATGGCCAGCGCCAGGGGCAGCCAGCCCTCGAAGCCGATGATGTGCTTGCGTTCGGGCTTGAACGGAATTTCCTTGGTACTCAACGCTAGCCCAGCTTCATGGCGCGAACTGTTCCTTCAGGATGCGCTCTTCCAGGTCGTGCTCGGGATCGAACAGCAAGGTAAGTTCGATATCGGTCGCTTCCGTCACCGTGACCTTCACCACGCTCGGGAATTCGATTGAATCGCCCGCCGCCGAAACCGGACGCTTGCGCGGGTCGAGTACCGTGAATTCGACTCTCGAATGGCGTGGCAGCAGGGCGCCGCGCCAGCGCCGTGGCCGAAAGGCACTGATCGGGGTCAGTGCCAGCAACCCGGTGCCGAGCGGAATGATCGGACCGTGCGCCGAGAGGTTGTAGGCGGTCGAGCCGGCGGACGTCGCGACCATGACGCCGTCGCAGTAGAGCTCGGGCAGGCGTTCCTGGCGGTCGACCGAAATCGCGATACGCGCCGTCTGGCGGCTGGAACGGAACAGCGACACTTCATTGATGGCGATCGCCTCTCGCGTCTGGCCGCGCGTCGTCTTGGCGATCATGCGCAGCGGCGTGAGTGCGATCCGTCGCGCACGGTGGATGCGACCGACCAGGCCGGCGGGTCGGTACTGGTTCATCAGGAAGCCGACCGTTCCCAGGTTCATGCCGTAGATCGGCGTCTGGCGCTTCAGGGAACGGTGCAGCGTCTGCAGCATCAGTCCGTCGCCGCCCAGCGCGACCACGACATCGGCCTCGGCCGGAGGCACGTGGCCGTAGCGCCGCTGCAGGATTCGCAGCGCCTTCTGGGCGTCAGGCGTGGCAATGGCGACAAACGAGAGCTTTGGTTCTGGCATGCGGGCCGGTGGGCCTTTCTGTGCAAGATTCGTACTATATCCCCTATGCCGCGGTTGCGATAAAATCCAGCCAACAAGCGGCATGGGAGGAACGCAATGGAACTGGTTCCGCTGGGACCGGGCTTCGGCGTCGAGGTAAAGGGTGTGAGCATCCTCGACGTCGCCACCGACGCCGAGGCCTACAAGGCCGTGCGCGCAGCCTTCGAAGAGCACTCGCTGCTGGTCTTTCGCGATCAGCCGATCGCCGACGACATCCAGGTCGCCTACAGCCGCGCCTTCGGGCCGCTGGAACTCACCAAGGTCTCCTCACTCGGCCAGAATAGCTTCTATTCGCGCCTGACAAACACGGTGAACGGCAAGATCGTGCCGCCCGACCATCGCCAGGTGCTGGTCGCCAAGGCCAACGCCCTCTGGCACACGGATTCGTCGTTCAAGAAGACGCCGGCGCTGGCCTCCGTGCTGACCGCGCGCGTGCTGCCGGGCGGCGACGGCGACACCGAGTTCACCTCGACGCGCATGGCGTGGGAACGCCTGCCGGCGGACCTTCAGGACAAGCTCAAGGATGCGGTGGCGACGCATTCCTATGCCAACAGCCGCGATCAGATTCATCCCGATCTCGCGACCGAAATGGAGCGCCGCGCCCTGCCGCCGGTGCGCTGGCGCATGAACTGGCGCAACCCGAGCAACGGCAAACGCGCGCTCTACATTGCCAGCCACGCCTATGCGATCGAAGGCATGGACGACCGCCATGCGCGGCAATTGCTGGCCGAGCTGATGGATGAGACGACCAGGCGCGACTACGTCTACGCGCACAAGTGGCGGCAGGGCGACGTCGTGATGTGGGACAATCGCGCCATGCTGCATCGTGGCCGGCCCTGGGACTACAACAAGGAGCGCTCGATGGTGCGCACCACGATCTCCGCCACGGCGGCCGACGGCCTCGACGAGGTGAAGCCGCCGGTAGTGCACTAGCAACGCGAATCATGCGTTCGCTCGCCATCCTCTGCATCGCCGTGGCATTTTTGCCGGGCGTGGCAATGGCGCAGCAGATGAAGCCGGGAAAGGGCGGCGCGGGAGGCTCCGGCGTCCTGCGCGAAAGTGGGGGCAGTCGAACGCCGGGTGACAACAGCACACCGAGGGGCGACGGCCAGCGCGCCAACAACAAGCAGAGCGGCCAGCAGCAAGGCGGCCAGCAGCAAGGTGGCCAGCAGCAGGGTGGGTCCAAGCAGTAGAACCCAGCGCGGGCTCAAGGCCGGACTGAAGACCGGCTGAGGCTCGGCGATATCCTTGATATTGCGACGGCCTGCGGGCAGGGCCACGCCCCGCGGCAGCACTGCCGCGATTGTGCGAGGTGATTGCCATAGACGCGGGAGGCAATGTCCTCGTCCATCCGCGTATTCCAGCCCTCGCTGCGCGAGGGGCGAGGGGGAGAGTTACTCCGCCGCCGCCAGGCGCTGGTTGTTCGCCGCCGCGACCTTGGCGCGGGCCAGATCCTCGCCACGCTTCTTGGTGAGGGCCGCGCCGCCACCCGACGTCTCGGCGAACAGGGAAAGCTTGTCCATGTCCTCCTCGACCACCGGCGAGAGGGCGAGATCCATGTACTCGTGGCGCTTGGGATCGTTCTTGACCTTCTGGCCGATCCGCCAGCCCTGCCAGGCGAGGCGGGCGTAGATGCTGATCTTCTTGACGCTCTCGGCGGCGAGCTTGAGGTGGAACAGGCCCCACGGCTCGATCTTCATGCCGTAACGCCGGTCGCGGCGATACTTCATGCGCAGGACTCCGCCTTCCAGCGGATGAATGCCCTCGGCCTCGAACATGATCTTGAACATGGTCATGAACTGGGCAGGCTCGGCCGGATTGCGGCCGGGAATGGCACCATGGCGGCGCGCGACCGTCTCGATGTGCTCGGGCGTGTAGTAGGTGCGCCAGGCGTCGCGATAGGTCTGCTCGTACTCGGCATCGCTCATCTTCGGATGATGAACGACGCGATGATGCAGGTCGTACTTGTTGAGGTCGGGATCCATCCAGACGCCCTGCTTCCAGAGCGTCTGATGGTCCTCGGAACCCGGCAGCGGCGTCAGCATGAACAGCTCGAGGATGTCGAGCGGCAGCTCCTTCTTGATGATTTCCATGTCGCGCAGGATCGATTCGCGCGTGTCGCCGGGGAAACCGAGGATGTAGCCGGCCCAGGTCGAGGCGCCGCTGGTGTGCCATGCCTGGAGCATCTTGCGATATTCGGTGATCTTGTTCTGGCGCTTCTTCGCGGCCAGGAGATTGTCCGGATTGACGTTCTCGAGCCCGATGAACACGCGATAGACGCCGGCCCAGCGCGCCTTGTTGATGAAGTTCGGGATGCGGTGGCACTGGGTGTCGACCTGGATGATCAGCGACACTTCGATGCCTTCGTTTTCGCGCAGCTCGATCAGCCGGTCGAAGAATTCTTCCCAGTGCTTGTTGCGGGCCATGTTGTCGTCGGTGATGAAGAACGACGTGATGCCCTGGCGGTAGTTCTCGCGGACAATGTCTTCGAGATCGTCGGCGTTGCGGAAGCGGCTCTTGCGGCCCTGCACGTTGATGATGGTGCAGAACGAACATTGGAACGGGCAGCCGCGACCGAGGTCGAAGCTCGACTTCTTGCCCTCGTTGCGTGCCAGCGCGGAGGCCGGCAGCCGCGGCGTCGGCGCGTTCTCGATGCCCGGCAGGTCGTCCATGTAATTGTAGAGCGGCTTCAAGGTGCCGTTCCAGGCGGACTGAAGGATCTCGTCGAAGCGGCCTTCCTCGGCCTCGCCGGCGAAGATCGACACGCCCATGTCCATGACCGCCTGAATTTCGGGCGGTACGACCGGCAGCATCGACAGGCATCCGGCGGCATGGAAGCCGCCCATCGCGACCGGCAGGCCGGCGGCGATGAACTTGCGCGCAAGGTCGGTGGCGCGCGGGAACTGGTTGCTCTGGACGCCGACCAGGCAAATCAGGCCCTTGCCGCCGTTGCGCTGGAAGTCGGCCACGATACGGTCGACGCGAACCCGGGTATTGGTCTCGTCGATCGGCTTGATGACGATATCGACGTCCGGCCCCAGCACCTGCCGCTGGCGGCAATCCTCACCCAGCCCATAGAGCGCTGCCAGGGTGTTGGACGGGATGTGCGACATCATCCACGTGATCGGGTAGCCGTCGTCGTCGTAATGCGTCGGCTTGATCAGCACGAGTTGAAAGGTCGTCTTCTTGGCTTCCCCGGCCATACGCGGACACTCTCCTGACAAATCCGCACACGGCGAGAAC
>CAYZQZ010000344.1:0-4928 GCA_964480235.1 uncultured Reyranella sp.
GGGCGCAGCCCCGTGTAGGTGATCGCGATGTCGATGTCGGGCTTGAGGCCGGCCAGCCGGATCATCTGGCGCGCCAGATCGACGATCTTCACCGGCTTGCCCATGTCGAGCACGAAGACGCGGCCCTGCATCTCGGTCCGGGTGGCGCCGAGCGAGGAGGCCTGCAGCACGAGCTGCACGGCCTCGCGGATGGTCATGAAGTAGCGCTCGATGCCGGGATGGGTGACGGTGAGCGGCCCGCCGGCGCGCAGCTGGCGCTCGAACAGCGGCACCACCGAGCCGGCCGAGCCCAGCACGTTGCCGAAGCGCACCGCCACGAAGCGGGTTGCGTCGGCGCGCTCGGCGCCCGCGATCGCCAGCGCCTGGCAGTAGCTTTCGGCGGCGCGCTTTGAGGCGCCCATGACATTCGTCGGGTTGACCGCCTTGTCGGTCGAGATCAGCACCAGCGCACGGCAGCCCGCGGCCTCGGCGGCGTCGCAGACGTTGCGCGAGCCGACCGCGTTGGTCCACACGCCCTCGAGCGGATTGGCCTCGACCAGCGGCACGTGCTTGAAGGCCGCGGCATGGAAGGCGATGTCGGGCCGGAACGCGGCGAAGCAGTCGCGGATGGCCTGGCGGTGGCGCACGTCGACCAGGCGCGCCGAGCGCTCGAGCTGAGGCAGCTGGCCCGCGACCTCGCCATCGATCATGTAGAGGTTGTATTCCGAGGCATCGACCAGGCAGATCGCGCTGGGGCCGATGGCGCAGACCTGGCGCACGATCTCCGCGCCGATCGAGCCGCCGGCGCCGGTCACCAGCACGCGGCGGCCGGCGAGCAGGGCGCGCACCGGCGCGAGGTCGAGGACGATCTGCGAGCGGCCGAGCAGGTCCTCGACCGAGACCGAGCGAAGTTCGGTAGCGTCTTGGGTGTGGCTGCTGAGCAGCGTGGGATTGGGCGCGCGGGCCACGGTGAGGCCGAGCCGGTTGCCGGTGTCGACCAGTTCCTGCAGGCGGTCGGGGGCGATCTCGCGGTCGACCAGCACCAGCTTGCGCGGCCGGTCGCCGGCATCGCCGAAGCCCTCGATCACGTGTTCGGCGTCGGCGAGGCGGCCCAGGACCGGCACGCCGTGCAGGGTCGAGCCTTGCGTCGCATCGTCGAGCATGCCCGCGACGTAGTAGGTCGCGCTGCGGTCGAGGCTGCGCAGGAAGAGGTCGGCCTCCATGCCGCCGCCCACCAGCAGGATCGGCACCTGGCCGGGTGCCATCGAGCGGCGCGTGAAGAACAGCCGGCGCTCGCGCAGCAGGCGGTAGGAGATGCGGGCACCCGACATCAGCAGGATCAGCATCATCCAGGGCAGGAAGACGAAGGCGCGGGGGATGCCCTGCAGGCGGATGACGAAGAAGGCGAGGAAGAAATAGAGGACGATCGTCAGGCTGGCGGCATAGACGATGCTGATCAGGTCGCTGATCGAGGCGTGACGCCAGCTGGTGCGGTAGGTGCGCAGGATCAGGAAGCTCGCCGCGGCGCAGGCCGCGAACGGCAGGATCGCCTCGAGGACGAGCCCGTGCGTGTCGAAATCGCCGAGCACGAAGTACCGGATCGCCAGGGCGAGGTCCATGGCGACGACTGACAACACCACGTCGATGACGAAGGCGGTCGGTCTGGATTTGCGCGAATTGACGATTCCCAACATCAGACGGGCCCAGCGACTCCCAAGCGACCCAACCCCACCCAGCCCCCACCGGCGCAGCCATCACAGGCCCCTGACTGCAATTTATTTTTACACGAACGACGTGGAATCGTCCATTTGCCGGCGGCGCCCCTGTCCGCAGATCTCTCATCTGCGGAGCTAATGTGAAACACCCTTCGCGCGCACAACGCCGGCGGCGGTCAGAAAGAGAATCCGCAGATCGAACAGAAGCGAGCGGCGCTCGAGATACTCGCGGTCGAACGCAACCTTGGCCGGGATCGGCAGTTCGTCGCGGCCATTGACCTGCGCCCATCCGGTGATGCCGGGCTGCAGGACATCGACGCCGGCGGCGCGGCGGGCGGCGATCAGGTCGGCCTGGTTGTGCAGGGCAGGCCGCGGGCCGACCAGGCTCATGTCGCCTACAGCCACGCTCCAGAGCTGCGGCAGTTCGTCGAGGCTGGAGCGCCGCAGGAAGCTGCCCACCGGCGTGAGCCACTGCGCCGGATCGACCAGCAGGTGCGTGGCGACCTCCGGCGCGTCGATGCGCATGGTGCGGAACTTGGGCATCGCGAACAGCCGCCCGCCGCGGCCGACCCGCTGCGACCAGTAGAGCGCGGGGCCCGGCGATGTCGCGCGCACCGCCAATGCCACGCCGAGGCAGACGAGGCCGATGGGCGGCGCCAGCACGAGGACGACGGCAAGATCGAAGAACCGCTTGAGCATCGAGGCCGAAATATGCCCTAAACTGCGGTCCGCACGTGACCGAATTCACCTTTCTCAATCACGCGGGGTACCGCACCTCCTGGGGGCCAACGACGCTGGTCGGGGATCCGTGGCTGGGCGGCACCGCCTTCAACAACGGCTGGCGGCTACTGGTCGAGGATGAGCGGCTGGGGAGCCTGGCGGCCGACTCGAAATACATCTGGCTGAGCCACGAGCATCCCGATCACTTCTCGATCGAGTTCTTCAAGAAGCACCAGCCGCGCCAGGCGACGATCCTGTTCCAGAAGACCCACGACAAGCGGGTGATCGGCTGGTTCCGCGACAACGGCTACAACACGGCCGAGATCGGCGACGGCGAAAGCTACGAACTGTCGCCGGGCGAGACGCTGACGGTGGGCCGCAGCGGCCACTACGATTCGTGGTGCTTCTACCGCAATCGCGAGCACGGCATCCTCAACCTGAACGACTGCCACTTCCCCGATACGCGGGTGCTCGAACGCATGGTCCGGAAGCTGGGGCCGGTCGACCTGCTGATGACGCAGTTCAGCTACGCGTCGTGGCGGGGCGGACGGGCCAACACGGAGTTGAGGCGCCGCTCGGCCGCGGAGAAGCTGCAGACGGTATTGGGACAGGTGAAGGCCGTGCAGCCGCGCTTCGTGCTGCCGTTCGCGTCGTTCGTCTATTTCTGCCACCAGGAAAACGCCTACCTCAACGACTCGGTCAACACGATCGACGCGGTGTATGAGGCGCTCGACGGGCAGGGCGCGACGCCGGTGATCCTGAGGCCGGGCGAGCGCTGGACGGTCGGCACGCCGCTCGACTGCGGACCGGCCCTGGAGTTCTGGCGACGCACCTATGGGGCATCGGCAGTCTGCCGCTGCTGCCGCCCGGACCGAGCGTGGCGGTCGAGGCCCTGCAGAAGAGCTATGCCGCCTATTGCGCGCGGGTCGGAACCAAGAACTGGCTGTCGTTGATGCGGCTGCTGTCGCTCGTTCCGGGGCTGGGGGCCTTCCGGCCGTTCAACGTGCACCTGAGCGATCTCGGCAGGACATTCCGGTTCTCCTTCTGGGACGGCCTGCGCGAACTGCCGGGCGGCAGCGACGCCGATGTCGCCATGACGTCGGAGAACCTCAACTTCGTATTCCAGAACGAGTTCGGCTACGACACCCTGACCGTCAATGGACGCTTCGAGGCGGGGGCCGAAGGCTTCAAGACCATGACCAAGAACCTTGCGATCGGCTCGCTGAACGCCATGGGGCTCAGCCTGTCGCCGAAGTTCGTCTCCAATCTCGATGCGGCGCTGATCCTGATGCAGCGGCTGTCGCGCTTCTCGCGCAAGCTCTAGATCAGGCGGCCGCGCGGCCCGCCAGCACGTCGTCGTAGATCGCCAGCACGCGGCGCACGACCTGCCTGCGGTCGAACTCCTCGCGCACGCGCTTCAGGGCGCCGGCGGCGAGGCGCTCGCGCAGGTCCGTATCGGTCCAGAGCCTGAGCATGGCGGCCCTGAGAGCCGCCGGGTCCTGCGGCTGCACGGTCAGGCCCGAGACGCCGTCGAGGCTGACGTCGGGCACGGCGGTCGGCAGCCAGGTGTTGATCACCGGCCGGCCCGCGGCCATCGCCTCGAGCTGGACCAGGCCGAAGCCTTCGTTGTGCACCGACGGGAAGGCGAAGAACTCGCAGGCCATGTAGAGGTCGCGCGCGGTCTCGTCGTCGACGGCGCCGGCGAAGATCAGGCGATCGCCGAGGCCGAGCGCTTTTGCCCGTGCCTCGAGCGGCTCGCGCAGGCGGCCCTTGCCGACCAGTACGACGCGGAGGTCGGTGTTCGCCATCGCCTCGACCAGCACGTCGAAGCCCTTGTATTCGACCAGCCGGCCGAACGCCAAGGCGTAGCGACCGCCGAAGCGCCGGCGGGTCGCCGCGATGCGCGCGGCGTCGGACCGCAGGGCGTCGAACGGCGCCATGTCGACCATGAACGGCATCAGCCGGACGCGGTCCATGTGCCGTTTCAGAAATCGCGAGTTGTCGGCCATTCGCCGGGTCGTGCAGAAGATCGCGTCGGCGCGGCCGGCCAGCATGTGCTGCGCGATCTCGGCGAACGGTTTCAGGATCTTCTGACGATAGATATCGGCGTGCCAGGTGATGACGAGCCGTTTCGGCCGCGGCGACAGCAGCAGCCACGCGGTGGCGAGCGGGTAGGGTTCGTGAAAGTGCACGATATCGGCCTGGGCGATCTTTCGGCGGATCTCCCCCGGGAGACGCGGCGAGACAGGCATCACGCCGATCGAGAACAGGGTCGGCAGGCGTTCGATCACGGCGCCGTTGGCGATGGTCGAGACGCCCGGGCCTTCCTCGTGGGCCGAACAGAGCACTGTGACGTCATGGCCGCCTTCGCGCGCGGCGTCGGCGAGAAATTCGACGACGCGTTCGACACCGGCGACATAGGCTCGGTAGGCGCGGCCGATATGCACGACACGGGCCCTTCCCGCCGCGCCGCCCCGCGGCTCTCTCCGCCGCGCGCAGCCGGCTCCGCTCCGC
>CAYZQZ010000345.1:0-4905 GCA_964480235.1 uncultured Reyranella sp.
CGAACGGGTCGTCGCGGTTCAGTAACGGCCAGTCGGCCACCGGATCGGGCGGCGGCACGGTGCGCTGGCGCATCAACTCCTCGGTCTCGAGAATGCGCCGTTCGTTACGCATGTCGGGTGTCTCCAGCAGCGTCTTGCCCTGCAGTACCCAGACAGTCTCGAGATCGCGCAGCCCATCGACCAGGATGCGGCCGAGCAGCCAGATGCTGTTGGTTGGCGCGCGGATCAGCTCGACGTCGGCGTCGGGATCGCCCTTCCAGGCGGGCCCCACGATCATGCGCGGCCGCGGCTTGCCGCCGTCCAGGCGGCGGCTGACATAGGCGAAATTGTCGGTGAACAGGCTCATGAAGGCGAAGCTGTAGTAGCGCTGCCCCATGTCCGGCACAGTGAGGAAGATCGGCTCGGCCGACAGATCGAGCCAGGCCGAGGAGTAGAGCGTGTCGGTGTTGGGCGTGGTCACGGCCCGCGCGCGGTGATCTGCCAGCTGCCGCATATGGATGAAGCGATTGAGCTTCTGGCGCGCCCGGTTGCTCTCGTTGACCGTCGCATTCCAGCGCGTGCGGTACATCTCGTAGACGGGAAAGAGATAGATCGCCGCACGGCAGGCGAGGTCTTCGAGCATCTGTATTCCTTGGTTCTGGGCGCGGGCCAGGGTTGGCGCAGTAAGCGCAGTGACCAGCAGGGTGCGTCGGCCGATCGTCAAGCCGCGCGCTCGCGCTGGCTGCGGCGTTCGTGGACGAAAGCAGCCGCTTCCTTCCAGGGTGCAATGGTCCAGAACGAGCGGGCGCGACCGGACGGCGAGGCGAGGACGAACACGGCAGCGCCTTCCAGCTGCTCGATTTGCCGGCCGTACGGCGGCGCCTTTGCGCCCAGCGCCAGGCTCGCGGCGTTCTTGCTGGTGAAGGCGATCGCCGCGGGCCGGTATTTGCGCAGCTTGGCGTGCAGGGAAGCGGCATCCATCGCCGCCAGCGTCAGTTCGTGATCGGACCCGACCTCGGTCTTGTTGAGGTCGGTGAGGCCCAGCCTCCAGGACAGCAGTTCGGGATAGCGCTGCGGCTCAAGCCGCTCCGGCGTCAGGCCCACGGCAAAGAGCGTCGGCCAGAAGGCGTTTCCGGGATTTGCGTAGTAGGCACGCGCCTTGAACGACGCCGGACTGGGCGCAGTGCCGCAGAACACCAGGTCGAGGCCGGGTGCCAGCAGGTCGGGGACGCGATGATTATTCCGGCTTGATGCCCGCGGCACGGATCACCTCGCCCCAGCGCGTGCGCTCCTGGCGGATGAAGGCATCGATCTCGGCCACGGTCATGCTGCCCGGCTCGAAACCGCCCTGGCGCATCGACGCGATCACGTCGGGTTCCTTCAACGCCCGCTCGGTCTGTTCGCGCAGCTTGTCCTTGATGCGCTGCGGCGTGCCCTTGGGAACCGACCAGATCGACCAGGACGTCACGACCAGCTCGGGGCCCGCGACCTCCGCGAAAGTCGGGGTCTCCGGCAGGATCGACGAGCGCTTGGCGCCGGTGGTGGCGACGGGCTTCAGCTTCCCGGCGCTCACCTGCCCCATCAGCGAATCGATGTTGGAGATGACCAGTGGCACGTGCCCGGCCAGGACGTCGGCCGCCGCCGCGGCGGCGCCCCGGTAGGAAATGAAGGTGATGTCGACCCCCATCTTCTTCTTGAGCATCTCCATCGTGAGCGTCGGCGAGGTGCCGAGGCCCGAGGAGCCGAAAGAGTACTTTGCCGGATCCTTCTTCGCCGCCTCGATCAGCTTGGGGAGCGTGTCGTGCGGAAACGCCGGATTGCAGGCCAGCAGGTTCGGCTGCGTGCCGATCCACGCCACGGTTTCGAGGTCGGTCAGGGCGTCGTAGCTCGGCTTGGCATAGAGGTGAGGCACCAGCGCATGGCTGCCGATATTGCCCAGCAGCACCGAATAGCCATCGGGTGGAGCCTTGGCCACGTTGTCGGCGGCGATCGAACCGCCGGCGCCCGTGCGGTTCTCGACGACGAACGTCTGGCCCATATAGTCGCTGAGCTTGGCGCTGAGTCGCCGCGCGATATTGTCTTGCGAGCCACCGGGCGTGAACGGGCAGACGATGCGGACCGCCTTCGTCGGCCAATCCTCGCCCTGCGCCCGAACGGTTCCGGTCACGATGCGCTCTGCGAACGGCAGCGCACCGGCGGCAACCAACAACACACGTCTTTTCATACGCTTCCTCCCGAGCCGGCCGTACATTGACTCAAGCGGGACAGGTTTTCACCTTGTCCGTTGGAGAGTGTGGGAGGACGGGGAATGCGCAGGATCGACGCTGCGGACGAGGCACAGTTGTTCGCCACCATCGACCGCTGGGTCGAGCGCGAAGTGGCGCCGCGGGTCAAGGAATTCGACCACGCTGACAAATGGCCGGCCGAGATCGTCGAGCAGATGAAGGAGCTCGGCTTGTTCGGCGCGACGGTCAGCCCCGACTATGGCGGGCTCGGTCTGCCGGCCACGACCTATGCCCAGATCGTGATGAAGATCTCGGCGGTCTGGATGGCGATCACCGGCATCTTCAATTCTCACCTGATGCTGGCGTTGGCGGTCGAGAAGTTCGGCACCGAGCCGCAGCGTCGCCACTGGCTGCCCAAGTTCGCCTCGGGCGAGGTGAGAGGCGGCCTGGCGCTTACCGAACCCAACGCCGGCACCGACCTGCAGGCCATCCGCATGACGGCGCGGCGCGACCGCGGCGACTACGTGATCAACGGCACCAAGACCTGGATCAGCAACGGTATCGAGGGCTCGTGCTTCGCGCTGCTGGTCAAGACCAACCCCGAGGCGAGCCCGCGCTATTCCGGCATGAGCCTGTTTATCGCGCCCAAGGGGCCGGGTTTCACGGTCGGCCGAAAGCTCGAGAAGCTCGGCTACAAGTCGATCGATTCCGGCGAGCTGATCTTTCAGGACTATCGCATTCCGGCCGACCATCTGATCGGCGAGGTCGAGGGTCGCGGCTTCACCCAGGTGGCGGGGGGGCTCGAACTCGGCCGCATCAACGTCGCGGCGCGCGGCGTCGGCATCGCCGAAGGCGCGCTGAAGCTTGCGACCGATTATGCCCAACTCCGTCAGACCTTCGGCAAGCCGATTATCGAACACCAGGCGATCGCGCTGAAGATCGGCGAAATGGCGACGCGCGCGCGTGCGGCGCGGCTGCTGACGCTCGATGCAGCTCAGGCCTTCGATCGCGGCGACCGATGCGACATGGAGGCGGGCATGGCCAAGTATTTCGCCTCGGAGGCGGCGCTCGAGAACAGCACGGAATCCATGCGCATCCACGGCGCCTATGGCTACTCCAAGGAATACGACATCGAGCGGCTTTATCGTGACGCGCCGCTCACCTGCATCGGCGAGGGCACAAACGAAATGCAGCGCCTGATCATTGCCCGCCAGTGGGCGCGGCGGAGCCAGGCGTGAGCAACAAGCCTCTCGACGGGATTCGGGTTCTCACCCTCGAACAGTTCGGTGCCGGCCCCTACGGCACGATGTTCATGGCCGAATTGGGTGCGGAGGTGATCAAGATCGAGTCGCCGGAGGGCGACCCGTCGCGTCAAGTCGGTCCGTATCGGCTGGGCAAGGACGACAGCCAGTACTTCCAGGCCTGGAACCTCGGCAAGAAGAGCGTGACCCTCGACATCAAGTCGGTCGCGGGCCGGCGCCAGTTCGAGGCGCTGGTGAAGACAGCCGATTGCGTGGTCAACAACCTGCGCGGCACGCAGCCCGCCAAACTGGGCATCGACTACGCCAGCCTGAAATCGATCAAGCCGTCGATCGTCTGCCTGCATATTTCAGCCTATGGCCGCGCCGGGGAGCGCGCCGATTGGCCGGGGTACGATTTCCTCATGCAGGCCGAGGCCGGCCTGATGGAGTTGACCGGCGATCCTGCAGGCGCACCGACTCGCGTCGGCGTATCGCTGATCGACAGCATGAGCGGGCTCACCGGCACCGTCGGCCTGCTGGCCTGTCTGCTGCGTGCCAAGACGACGGGGCAGGGCTGTGACGTCGAGACCTGCCTTTACGACGTCGCCATGCACCAGCTCACTTATCCAGGCACCTGGTACCTCAACGAGGGCGTGGTCTCGCCGCGGGTGCCGCGCAGTGCGCATCTGTCGCTGGCACCGGTCCAGACCTATCCGACCAGGGACGGCTGGATCTTCATCATGTGCATGACCCAGAAATTCTGGCTGTCGTTGGTCGATGCCATGGACTGCAAGGAACTGGCGAACGACCCGCGCTTCCCCGATCCCAACGCCCGCGCCGCCAATCGTGCTGAACTCGACGATGCACTCGATCCGGTCTTCAAGACGCGCACGACCGACGAGTGGCTCGCGAAGTTCAATGGGCTGCTGCCTGCAGCGCCGGTCTATCGCCTCGACCAGGCGCTCGACAGCGGCTTCGCCAGGAGCACCGGCATGGTCGCCGAGGTGCCGCACGCGGCGAAGGACCCGCTGCGGGTCATTGCCAATCCCATACGCATCGACGGCGAGCGGCTTGCACAGCAGGCCTGCTCGCCCCTCGGCGCCGACAACGAGAAGTATCTGGGCAAGTGACATGAAACTCGAAGGACTGAAGGTCGTCGATCTCTCCTGGTTCCTGCCGGGGCCATACCTGACTCTGGCGCTGGCCGATCATGGTGCCACGGTCATCAAGGTCGAGCCGCCGGGCGAGGGCGACCCCGGCCGGCAGATCCGGCCGGCCGACGAGCGCAGCTCGGTCTTCTTCCGCAACATGGCGCGCGGCAAGAAGAGTGTGGTGCTCGACCTCAAGAGCGAGCAGGGGCGGGCCGATCTCTTCCGCCTCTGCAAGGAAGCCGATGTAGTCGTTGAGTCCTTCCGCCCGGGCGTCGCTGCCCGTTTCGGCATTTCCTACGACGCGGTGAA
>CAYZQZ010000346.1:0-4897 GCA_964480235.1 uncultured Reyranella sp.
TGGGCTTCGGGCAGCGGATAGGTGCCTTCCTGCTCGAGCGGGTTCTGGGTCGCCAGCACATGGAACGGCGCCGGCAGGTCGTAACGCTTGCCCGCCACCGTGACGTGCTTCTCCTGCATCGACTGCAGCAAAGCCGACTGGGTGCGCGGCGACGCGCGGTTGATTTCGTCCGCCATCAGCAGCTGGGCGAACACCGGGCCCTGGATGAAGCGGAAGCTCCTCTGGCCGCCGGCGCTCTCTTCCAGCACCTCCGAGCCCAGGATGTCGGCCGGCATCAGGTCGGGCGTGAACTGGATTCGCTTGGCTTCCATGCCCAGAACGGTGCCCAGCGTATCGACCAGCTTGGTCTTGGCGAGGCCCGGAACGCCGATCAGCAGCAGATGCCCGCCCGAAAGAAGCGCAACCAAGGTTTGATCGATGACATCCTGCTGGCCATAAATGACCCTGCCGATGGCGGCGCGGGCGGCCCGGAGCTGACCTCCCAGGCGCTCGATGTCGGCGAGGGCGGCCTGGGCATCGGCGTCGCTTGCAGTCGAGGTGTCGGGGGCCACCAGGCGCTCCTGTGATCGGGGGAATTCAGCGTGAGGGAAGCCCAGAATTGAGGCCGGAACAAGGGCATGACGGTTGACGAAATTGTGCGCCGGGTACGTGAGAGAAGTACCCGGTTGGCATCGGGTTTGCCGGTCTCTCTGCTGCCGGTCGACAGCGATTTTTCCCTGAACGGCGTGGTGCCGTTGCCGGAGAAATGGCGGTCGGCGTCGGTGCTGGTGCCGCTGGTCAATCGGCCGGCCGGCGTGACCGTTTTGCTGACCCAGCGCACCGAGGACATGCCGAGTCACGCCGGCCAGGTCGCCTTTCCGGGCGGCCGCCGCCAGGACGAGGATGCCGATGCGATCGCCACGGCGCTGCGCGAGACCGAGGAAGAAGTGGGCCTGGCCCGGTCTTTTGTCGATGTGGTGGGGTCGGTCGACCTGTACCGCACCGGCACCGGCTTCGAGATCACGCCGGTGGTCGGCATCGTCACGCCCGGGTTCGTCACACGGGCCGACCCACGCGAGGTCGCCGACGTGTTCGAGGTGCCGCTCGGCCATTTCCTCGACGAGAAAAACCACCGGATCGACAGCCGCACGGTCGCTTCCGGCCTGCAGCGCCGCTACTACGCCATGCCCTACGAGGGCCGCTACATCTGGGGCGCGACGGCGGGTATGCTGAAGAACCTGCAATACATCCTGACGGCAGGCTGAAGGGGACAAATTGATCCGCATCGCCTTGCTCGTGATCGTGCTGGTGCTCGCGCCGACTGCCGCCTTTTTCCTGTGGGCGTGGGGGGTGAAGATCATGAACGAACGCAAGGTCGCCGGCACCCTGCCCGAATGGCAGGAGCTGCCGCTGACCTGGCTCGCCATCGCCGGACTGGTCTGCACCATCGCGGGCTTCATCGTGATGTTCTTCACCCAGAGCCAGGGCGCGGGCGGGTTGCTGCCGACATGACGAAGCGCCCGGCGAGAATCTCTCCGGTTAGGGTCATCGGGTGAAACCCGCCGGCCGCATCGAGCCGCCCGAGCGTCTGCGCGATGCCCCGACCGTTCGGCTGTTCGCCGCGCTTCAGGCGGCGGGCATCGTCGCGCGATTCGTCGGCGGCTGCGTGCGCAATGCCGTGCTCGACCGCCGGATCGACGACATCGATCTTGCCGTCGACCGGCCGCCGGAGGCGGTGACCCGTGCGCTCGAAGCCGCCGGCATCAAGGTGATCCCGACCGGACTGAAGCACGGCACGGTGACCGGCATCGCCAACTCGTCGCACTACGAGCTGACGACACTCCGTCGCGACGTCGAGACCGACGGCCGCCGCGCGGTCGTGGCCTTCACCGACGACTGGCTGGAGGATGCGAGCCGCCGCGACTTCACCTTCAACGCGCTCTACGCCGATCTCGACGGCACACTCTACGATCCGTTCGGCGGCCGCGCCGATCTCGCGGCGGGCCGGGTGCGCTTCATCGGCGATCCTGACCAGCGCATCGCGGAAGACCGCCTGCGCGTGCTGCGCTTCTTCCGCTTCCATGCCTGGTATGGCCGGCCGCCCTTCGACGGGCCGAGCCTCGAGGCCTGCCGGCGCAGTGCCGGCGCGCTCGCGGGCCTGTCGGGCGAACGCGTCTCGAAGGAACTGCTGAAACTCCTGCTGGCGCCGGCCGCTGCCGATGCGATGGACGCCATGCGCGAGGCTGCCGTGCTCGATCACTGGCTGCCCGAATATGACGGCAGCCGACGCCTCCGCGATTTGATCGCGCGGGAGGAAGCCGGCGCCGAAGAGGCCGTCGCGATCCGGCGCCTGGCGGCCGTGCTGCCGACAGGGACCGATGCGACCCGGATCGGCAAGCGCCTCAGGCTCTCGACGCAGGAAGCGCTGCGCCTCGGTCTCATGCTCGAGGCCGCGCCGGCGATCGGCGCCAACCCGCGCGCAGAGATCTATCGTCTCGGCACCACGGCCTTCGTCGATCGCCTGCTGCTCGACGCGCCGCCGAACTGGCGGGACGCGCTGGCGCTGGCGCGACGCTGGACGCCGCCCGAGCTGCCGGTGAGCGGCGGCGACGCGCTGAAGCTCGGCCTGAAGCCCGGCCCGAAAGTCGGTGCGCTGATCGCCGAGGTCGAACGCTGGTGGATCGCCGGTGACTTCGCCGCCGACCGCGCCGCCTGCCTGGCCGAGCTGCAGCGCCTGGCGTCCACGTCGTCCTGAGCGAAGCGAAGGACCTCGTGCTCCGTCCCGGCCTCACGCTCTCGCTCTGGCTCGCCATCGCGATCCTGCTGATCGCCAGCAACGCGATCGGCGACACCTGGATCGCTGCGAACCTGTCGGCGCGCACCGTCGAATGGTTCAAGGTGCTGGTACCGCTGCCCTATGTCGTGTTGCTGGCGGCGATCCACGCCCGCCGCACCAAGGGTCCGCGCTGGCGCGATGCCGCGCTGCTCGCGGCGCTGCTGTGGCCGACCTCGACCGCTGTCCTCGACTTTCTCTACGAGCGCGTCACCTTCGGCAACGACACCGCCGCCTTCCTCGCCCGCCTCGACGTGCAATGGGGCGCGCCCTATCCGCTGCTGCTCCTCGTGCTGTTCGTGGCGCCGCTGGCGGCAGGACGGATCGCGGCACGTCGTTCCTGAGGTTTTCGGCGGTCATCAGGAGAAGCATCGCCGTCATGCGGCACCGGCCAGGAACTGGCCGGTGCGGCGGCGACCGGGCTGTGAAAGAATGCGGCTGCGATGAGCCGGCAGCTGCATCTCAATCTCTTCATCCAGAGCCGCGGTCACCACGAGGCCTCGTGGCGCCATCCGCTGGCCTCGCCGTTGCCGCTGACCGACGTGCGTTTCTACCAGGACGTGGCGCGCCGCGCCGAAGCCGGCCTGTTCGATTCCATCTTCCTGGCCGACCAGCTCGCGCTCGGCAACGACGTGGCCCGCGCCGGCCGCACCTGGCTGGAGCCGATCACGACGCTCGCCGCGCTGGCCGGCGCGACCAGCCGCATCGGCCTGATCGCCACGGCCTCGACCACCTACACCGAGCCGTACAATCTTGCGCGCCAGTTCGCCTCGCTCGATCACATCAGCGGCGGCCGCGTCGGTTGGAACATCGTCACCTCCTGGGCGACCGACGCGGCGCGCAACTACGGCGGCGAGGGCCAGCTCAGCCATGCCGAGCGCTATGCGCGCGGCGAGGAATTCATGACCGTGGTCAAGGCGCTGTGGGACAGCTGGTCGGACGACGCCATCGTCGACGACCGTGCCTCCGGCCACTACGCACGCGCCGAGGAGATCGCGCCGATCGACCATGTCGGTCGCTACTATCGTGTCGCCGGGCCGCTCAACATTCCGCGCGGCCCGCAGGGCCGGCCGGTGTTCGTACAGGCCGGCTCGTCCGAAACCGGACGCCGCTTCGCCGCCCGTCACGCCGAGGCGGTGTTCACGGCGCAGATGGAAAAGGCCACGGCGCAGGAATTCTACGCCGACCTCAAGCGGTTGGCGGCCGCCGAGGGCCGGGCGCTCGACCAGGTGCTGATCCTGCCCGGCCTCAGCCCGCTGATCGCCTCGACCGAAGCCGAGGCGCAGCGGATGTCGCGCGAGCTCAACGACCTCACCGATCCCGAGGTCGGCCGCAAACGATTGTCCGGCCGCTTCGGCGGCCACGATTTCTCGCACCTGCCGCTCGACAAGGTCCTGTCGCCCGAGGATTTCCCGGACCCGAGCACGGTCGAGGCCGCGCGCAGCCGAACCGAGGTGATCGTGGGCCTGGTGCGCCGCGAGAAGACGACCTTGCGCCAGCTGCTTGCCTATCTCGCCGGCGCGCGCGGGCACTACACCACGGCCGGTACCCCGGAGCAGATCGCCGACCTTATCGCCGACTGGTTCAATACGGGCGCGGCCGACGGCTTCAACGTCATGCCGCCCATCCTGCCGGCGATGCTCGATGTTTTCGTCGCCGAAGTGATCCCGCTGCTGCAAAAGCGCGGCCTGTTCCGGACTGCCTATTCAGGCGAGACCCTGCGCGACCATTACGGGCTGGTCCGCCCGTCTTCCCGGCATCACGCCAATCGGGCGCGCGCGGCCGACTAGCGCGTTTCTACGGCCACTTCACCTCGGGCGGCAGCGACATCAGGATCGCGTCGATATTGCCGCCGGTCATCAGGCCGAACTTGGTGCCGCGGTCGTGCAGCAGGTTGAACTCGACATAGCGGCCGCGCTTGAGCAGCTGGTGCTCGCGCTCGGCCGCGGTCCATGGCTCGTTCATGTGCCGCCGCACGATTTTCGGATAGGCGCCGAGATAGGCCTCGCCGACCGCCTTCGTGAAGGCGAAGTCGTTGTCGAAATTCTCGGTGTTCAGATAATCGTAGAAGATGCCGCCGACGCC
>CAYZQZ010000347.1:0-2436 GCA_964480235.1 uncultured Reyranella sp.
CAGGTTCTCGCCGGTGTCGCCGCGGCGACGGACGGCCTCGATATAATAGCGGCGCAGCTGGCGCTCGCTCACCGAGCCGTAGTAGCCCTTGAGGCGCTGCTTGGCCATCAGCTGCAGACGATAGTCGGTCGGCTTCTGGCGGCCCTGGCCGTGCTGGCCGGGACCGTATTCGCGCTTGTTGATCGGGCTCTTGGGACGGCCCCACAGGTTGACCCTGAGGCGGCGGTCGATCTTGTACTTCGAATTCTCGCGTTTGCTCACGCGGTCGCTCCTTCGTTGTGCGGCCGTCTGTGACGGTCCGCCGGTGTTGTCCGGATAGGCCTTGGTCCCACGATGTGGGGGCGGGAGCCGGACCCAAAGCGGCCCGAAACCACGTTCTCCGGAAGAAGCGCGGAACATACTGGCGAAACCGCGCCAGTCAAGGAGGGGATTTATCCGTTAGATCAATGACTTAAGGCACCCCGCGCGGTCAAATCTCGACCAGTACCACCTCGTGGGTGACCTTGGCGGTCTTCTTGAACATCGCGGTCGCCGAACAG
Source organism: uncultured Reyranella sp. (assembly GCA_964480235.1). Classification (GTDB taxonomy): domain Bacteria; phylum Pseudomonadota; class Alphaproteobacteria; order Reyranellales; family Reyranellaceae; genus Reyranella. Next base: position 540 of record CAYZQZ010000347.1, read on the forward strand.
TACTTCTCGTCCGACAGCGATACGGCGCGCTCGACCAGGGCACGGTTCAGGTTCCGGCCGCGCACCGTGTAGGTGAGCTTCACCTCCGTATAGACCATGGGATGGTCGCTGGCGCGCTCGCCGCTCAGCGCGACCTCGACGCCCTCGATGTCCTGGCGCTGCTTCTTCAGCATCGACACCACGTCGATCGCGGTGCAGCCGCCCATGCCGATCAGCAGCACTTCCATCGGCCGCGCGCCGAGGTTGCGGCCGCCGACTTCCGCCGAGCCGTCCATGGTGAAGCTGTGGCCGCTGCCCGCTTCGGCGACCAGCAGTGCGCCGTCGACCCAGGAGATCTTCGCCGTATTGGCCATCGTCGTTCCCTCTCGCCCTATTCGTCGTGCTTGCTCTTGGACAGAAACTTTATGACGCCGTGAAACGTCCGCGCCTCCTGCTCGGTCATCTGCGCACGCTGCAGCATGGCCCGGAGGTTCAGCACCATCGACGGCCGCATGTCCTTGTGGCGCAGGAAACCCGACTGGTCGAGCGCGCGCTCGAGATGATCGAACAGGTTCTGCAGTTCCTCCTTGGTCGCCGGCCGGGTCGCGTGATCGGCCATGCGGTCGTCGGGCGTGGTGTCGGCCGACGCCGCCCATTCGTAGGCGACCAGCAGCACCGCCTGCGCCACGTTGAGCGAGGAAAACTGCGGATTGAGCGGAATGGTGAGCGCGGTGTCGGCGTGGACGATGTCCTCGTTCTCCAGTCCCGTGCGTTCCGGTCCGAACAGAATGCCGACATTGAGCCCCTGCCCGATCCAGCCGCGGATCTCGGAGGCCGCCCGCCGCGCCGTCACGATGCGCTGGCTGAGCTCGCGGTTTCGCGCGGTGGTGGCCACGACATGTTCGAGATCGGCCACGGCGTCGGCCACGCTGTCGAACACCTCGGCGTTCTCCAGCACCACGTCGGCGCCCGAGGCGGCGCGCTGCGCCTTGTCGTTGGGCCAACCGTCGCGCGGCGCCACCAGGCGCAGTTGCGCCAGCCCGCAATTCAGCATGGCGCGCGCGGCCATGCCGATATTCTCGCCGAGCTGCGGACGCACCAGCACGATCACCGGCGCCGCCGCCTTGGTCGCGCGGCCTTTGGAAGCTCTGCCCATGGCCAGCGCATATATCACGACTGTCGCGGGCGGCAGAGACGTGCCGGCGACTGCAAGCTCAACCATCGGCGGTCCGACAGGGCTCATGCCGCCCCGCCGTCCCGAGGATGTGAATTGCGCGCCGCAAATGCGCAGGGCAGCCTGAAGCATGTTCTCGCGCAGATCGCTCGTCGCGGCACTCGCCGCATCGGCCACCGCTCCTGCAGCCTTCGCCCAGGGCCGTCCTGCCCGCGTCGGCTGGCTGACCGCCCAGACACCGGCAAGCTTGGTGCCTTATATCGCGGCGTTCCGCGCCGGCCTGCCGTCCGTCGGACTGGAAGAAGGCCGCAACATCGAACTCGACTTCCGCTACGGCGACGACCAGCCCGCGCGCGTGCCCGATCTCGCAGCCGACCTCATCGCCGCGCAGGTCCGGCTCATCGTGGCGCAGGGAGCGGCGGTCCCGATCCTAGCCCGCCTCAGCCTGCCCGTGCCCGTCGTCTATGCGGTCAGCAGCGATCCAATTTCGGCCGGCTTCGCCGAGTCGCTGGCGCGCCCCAAGGGCAACATGACCGGCGTCACCTTCATGGCGGCGGAGCTGAACGGCAAGCGGCTGGAGCTGCTGAAGGACATGATCCCCGGCATCCGGCGCGTGGCACTGATCGGCACGCCCGAGCATCCCGGTGCGCATCTCGAGCACGCCTATGCCGCGAAGGTCGCCGAGCGGTTGGGCCTGCAGCTCGACTACTACCCGACCGCGACACGGCAGGAGCTGTCGGGCGC
>CAYZQZ010000347.1:2536-4874 GCA_964480235.1 uncultured Reyranella sp.
TGGGCCTGCAGCTCGACTACTACCCGACCGCGACACGGCAGGAGCTGTCGGGCGCCCTCGAAAAGCTGCGCCAGGATCCCCCTCAGGCAATATCGATCCTGGGCGACGGATTCGCCCTCGCCAACCGCGCCGTCATCATCGGGACAGCGAACGACCTGCGCGTCCCGGTCATTTCGGCATGGCGCGTGTTCGCCGAATCCGGCGCGGTCTGCACGTTCGGGCCGGCGCTGGAAGCCTGCTACCGCCGCCTCGCCTACTTCGTCGACCGGGTGCTGAAGGGCGCAGCGCCGGCCGACCTGCCGATCGAGCAGCCGACGCAGTTCGAGACGGTGTTCAATCTCAAGGCCGCGCGCGCCCTGGGTCTCGTCCTGCCGCCCAAGGTGCTGGCGCAGGCCGACTCGGTATTGGACAGCTAACGCCGGCTCGGTCTCGGCAGCATCGCCTGGCGCTGCATCAGCACGAGCAGCGGGATCACGATCAGCGTGCACAGCATCATGGCGCGGAAATCGTTGAGGTAGGCGATCATCGAGGACTGCCGCGTCACCTCGCTCTCCCAGATCGCCAGCAGCTGCTCACGGGCGCCGATCGGGGTTTCGGCGCCGATCGGCCAGCCCGGGTTGAATGGCGTCAGCTTCTCGACCATCGCGGCGCGGTTGATGTGGCTGCTGCGCTCCAGCAGCGAGACCAGCAGGGCGATGCCGATCGAGGCGCCGAGGTTGCGCAACAGGGCATTGATCGCCGCCCCCTCGGTGCGCAGGCGCGGCGGGATGGTGGCGAAGGCGAGCGTGGTCAACGGCGGGAAGACCAGGCCCAGCCCGAAGCCGAGATAGACGCCGTTCCAGACGATGCGCGCCTCGTTCACGTCGAGATTGAACTGCGTCATCTCCCATAGCGAGAAGGCGCAGAGCAGCAGGCCGGCGGCGATGATCCAGCGCGCATCCATCCGGTTGATCAGGCGCGACACGATCATCATCGCGACCATCATTCCGGCGCCACGCGGCGCCATGACGAGGCCGACGGTGAACACCGGATAGCCCTTGAGCTGCTGCAGGAACGGCGGCATCAGCGTCGAGGTGACGATCAGGATCAGACCGGCGAGCGCGGTGAAGACGAGCCCGATCATCAGGTTGCGGTTCTTGAACAGGTCGCGCGACAGGAACGGATGGTCGTCCGTCAGCATGTGCAGCACGAACATCGTGGCCGCGACACCCGCGACCAGCGCCTCGATCACGATCTCGGGCGAATCGAACCAGTCGAGCTGCTGGCCCCGGTCGAGCATCAGCTGGAAGGTGCCGATGGCGATGGCGAGCAGCACGAAACCGGTCATGTCGAACGAGCGCCGCGCCTCGCTCACCTGGTTCTTGATCAGCAGCATCAGGCCGGTGGCACACAGGATGCCGACCGGCAGGTTGATGTAGAACACCCAGCGCCAGGTGTATTCGTCGGTCAGCCAGCCGCCGAGCGTCGGACCGGTGATCGGCCCGACCATGGTGCCGACGCCCCACAGCGCCATCGCCTTGCCCTGCTCCTCGCGCGGATAGGTCTCCATCATCAGCGCCTGGGAGAGCGGCACCAGCGAGGCGCCGAACGCCCCCTGCAGGGCGCGGAACAGGACCAGTTGTTCGAGCGTCTGGGCCGCACCGCACAGCATCGAGACGATGGTGAAGCCGATCACTGCGCTGACCAGGATGCGGCGCAGGCCGAAGCGCACGGCGCAGAAGCCGGCGAGCGGCGTCATGATCGCCGAAGCGACGATATATGAGGTCACCACCCAGGAGACCTGCTCTTGCGTTGCCGACAGCGCGCCCTGAATGGACGGCAGCGCCACGTTGGCGATCGTGCCGTCCAGCGCGTGCATGATGGTCGCCATCATCACCACCCAGGTGATCATCGAGCGGCGGCGGCGTGCCCGGGGATCGAGCTGGGAGGCCGGCAGCGGCTGGGCGTAGGACGGAGCGGCGGTGCTCACGGCAGGAAGCGCACGCGCCGCAACTACTTGCCGAGACCGACCAGCTTCAGCAGGTCCGACAGGCCGCGGCTGTGGCCGGTATCGATCTCGACGCTGGTGCTCATGCCGACGCGCAGCGGCGGGTCGCCCGCCTTGCAAACCACGCTGGTGCGCACCGGGATGCGCTGGACCACCTTGACCCAGTTGCCCGACGCATTCTGCGGCGGCAGGACGGCGAACTCCGCGCCGGTCGCCTGCGCGATCGACTTCACGACGCCGGTGCATTCCATGTCGGGATAGGTGTCGACATGGATGATCACCTTCTGCCCCGGCCGCACGCGGGTGAGCTCGGTCTCCTTGAAATTGGCCTCGATCCAGAGGTCGTTGTCG
>CAYZQZ010000348.1:0-1718 GCA_964480235.1 uncultured Reyranella sp.
CGCGCAAGGAGCCGGCCTCGGGCCTGGCCGGCGGCAAGGTCGCCAAGGTCGACCGGGTAGAGTGGCTGGCGATCCCGGACCATATGACGGCGGTGAACGCATTGCTGGCCGGCGAGATCGACTACATCGAGGCGCCGCCGCACGACCTGAAGGCGCTGCTGCGCTCCGACAAGAACATCAAGCTCGAGGTCTACAACACGATCGGCGCGCAGTACGTGTTCCGCTGGAACACCGTGGTGCCGCCGTTCAACAACGAGAAGGTCCGCCGCGCGGCGATGTACGCGTTCGACCAGACGTCGTTCCTCGAAGGCGTGATCGGCGACAAGAACTACTACCGCACCTGCGACGCGATGTTCGTCTGCGGAACGCCGCTCGAGAACAGCGCCGGCATGGATGGGCTGGTGCGCGGCAATTTCGCCAGGTCGAAGGAACTGCTCAAGGAAGCGGGCTACGACGGCACACCGATCGTGATGCTGCACACCACCGACATCGCCGTGCTGACCAATGCCGGGCCGATCGCCAAGGACCTGCTCGAGAAGGGCGGCTTCAAGGTCGAGATGGTGCCGCTCGACTTCCAGGCGATCGTCGCGCGCCGCCTGCGCAAGACGGCTGCGGGCGACGGCGGCTGGAACGGCTTCATGACGGCGTGGCTCTCGGTCGACATGATGAACCCGCTGACCAACTCGATGCTGACGGCATCCTGCGACAAGGCCAATTTCGGCTGGCCGTGCGATGCCGAAGTCGAACGGCTGCGCGATGCCTTCGCCCGCGCACCCGATGCCGCGGCACGGCAGAAGATCGCGGCCGACCTGCAGGCCCGTGCCGTCGCCTACGGCACCCACATCCATCTCGGCCAGTACACGCTGCCGACCGCGACCCGCGCCGACCGGTTGAGCGGCGTCGTGACCAGCCCCGTGCCGGTGTTCTGGAACATCGAGAAGAAGTGACGATGACCGAGGCTCGTTCCGGTACGGCGCATCCGACGACCGTGCGCACCGTCGCCGCCGGAATGATCGGCAACACGCTGGAATGGTACGACTTCTCGATCTACGGCTATTTCGCCGTCTCGATCGGCGCGGCGTTCTTTCCCAAGGCCGATCCGGTGGCGCAGGTGCTGGCGGCGTTCGGCGTGTTCGCGGTCGGCTACGTGATGCGGCCTCTGGGCGGCGCCGTCATGGGCTATATCGGCGACCGCTTCGGCCGCAAGACCGCCCTCACCCTGTCGATCGGCGCGATGGTGGTGCCGACCTTCCTGGTCGGGCTGCTGCCGGGCTACGCCACGCTCGGCCTGGCGGCGCCGATCATCCTCACCGGCCTGCGCGTCTTCCAGGGCATCGCGATCGGCGGCGAGTTCACGACCGCCATGGTCTTCCTGGTCGAGCGCGCGCCGCCGGGACGGCGCGGCGTGCTGGGCGCCATGGGCTGCGTGGGCGCGAGCCTCGGCTGCCTGCTGGGGTCGGGCACCGGAGCCGTGCTGGCCGAACTCATGCCAGCCGACATGATGGCCGCCTGGGGCTGGCGCATTCCCTTCCTGCTCGGCCTGGTGCTGGGCGTCGCGGGCGTGTTCCTGCGCCGGCACATCCACGAGGCGCCGATGGCGCAGATGGAGCGGCCCTCGCTCGGCCGGATGCTGCGCGAGCATTTCCCGCTGCTGGCGCGCTTTGCCGGCATGGCCGCGTTCTTCGCCGTCTCCTACTACCTGATGTTCCTCTATGTCG
>CAYZQZ010000348.1:1818-4871 GCA_964480235.1 uncultured Reyranella sp.
GCCGGCATGGCCGCGTTCTTCGCCGTCTCCTACTACCTGATGTTCCTCTATGTCGTGAGCTGGCTGCAGACGGTCGACGGCGTGGCGCCGGCGCGCTCACTGGAGATCACTACCGCAGCGGAAGCCGGTCTCATTCCCGCCACGCTGTTCATGGGCTGGCTGTCCGACCGGATCGGACGCAAGCCGATCCTGCTGGCCTGCGTCGTGCTCGGCATCGTGGGCTCGATGCCTCTGCTCTGGCTGATGCATCATCCCGACCCGCTTTTCATCGGGCTGGGACAGGCGGGCTTCGTGATCATCGTCGGCATGGTGAGCGGCGTGATCCCGGCCGCGCTGGTCGAGGCCGCTCCCTATCATGTGCGCTGCACGGTGGTGGCCCTGGGCTACAACACCGCGCTCGGCGTGATCGGCGGCCTGACGCCGCTCGCCGCGGAGTGGCTGATCCACCGGACCGACAACGATCTCAGCCCGGCCTGGATGCTGATGGGCGCCGCCGCGATCTCGCTGCTCGCGACCCTGTTCCACCCCGAGACCTACCGCGACAGGCTGCAGACCAGCGCAGCGCCGGCGTGAAATTCCTCCGCATTCGGATGGGGCATTGGCGACGCCGATCACGTTCGCGCCCCCGCCGCCGATGACGCACGATCCGTTCCGCCGGACGCCGTCCGCGTCCGTCCGGCACACCCCGCGATGCGCGCACAAATTGCAGTGGCAGACCGGCGCCGGCGGCACCTTCTCTGGCGACAGTCGCCTGCCAAGACTAAGCTCAGGCTCATGATGTTCCCGCTCCGCCGCTTCACCCTCGCTCTTCTTGCCCTGCTTCCGGCCCAGGCCGTTGCCCAGGGCGTCGAAGGTCCCTCCTCGTCGCTGCTCGACAGCAGCGTCGCGCGGTTGCACCAGCACGCCCAGGCGATCCTCCAGGCCGTCCCGGACATGCCACGCTATCTCTCGGATGCAGCGCTGGCCTTCGGCAAAGCCGCCAATGCGGCCGGCACCGGCCGTTTCCTGGTCGCCCTCGTGGCGTGCCTGGCGGCCGGCGTCGCCGCCGAATGGGTCCTGCGCCGTGTCACGGCGGGAACCAGCGCGCGCCTCGTCGCGCAGGAGCCGGCCAGCGTGGTCGAACGCCTGACCCGATTCGGCATCGATGCCTTGCTGCGGGCTGCCGCCGTCGGCGCCTTTGCCGTGGGAATGCTGGTGGTCTGGCTGGCGATCGAGTGGCCCGCGCAGATCCGCGAATCGGGGACGGCGCTGATCGCAGCCCTCCTGTGGTGCCGCATGATCCTGGCCGGACTGACGCTGCTGCTGCGCCCGGCGGAAGGACAGGAGCGCATGCTCGGGGCCTTCGAGCTCGACGTGCCGACCGCCGCGCTCTGGTACCGGCATCTCGGCGGCTTCGTGTGCTGGTACGCGTTCGGCTGGGCAATCATCGCCACGCTACGCGTATTCGGCGTGCCGCGGCCGGGCCTCGAAGTTCTCGCCTATGTCCTGGGACTGGGACTCGTCGCGATCGCCATCGCGCTGGTATGGCGGCGGCCGCTCGACGGCACGAACACCGGCCGGCTCGGCGCCAAGGCCGGCCGCTGGCTCGCCACCTTCGTCGTGATCATCTTCTGGATGATGTGGACTTCGGGCGCCATGAACGGGTTCTGGCTGCTGACCGTGCTGGTCTTTACGCCGATGACGATCAAGGCCGCGCGTCATGCCGCGCGGCATCTCATGCGCCCCGTGGTCGGTCCCGACGGCACGGTTGGACCGGTTTCCGTGGCGGCCGTCATCGTCGAGCAGGCGATGCGGGCCGCCGCCATCCTGGCCGGCATCGCCGTCCTGCTGATTGGCTGGAAGCTCGACGTCGGGTCGCTGGCAGCGCAGGAGGATGCACTGACGCGCCTGCTGCGCGGCGGCCTGCACGCACTGATCATCCTGCTGGCAGCCGACCTTGGCTGGAACGTCATCAAGGCGCTCGCCGACAATGCATTGGCCAATGCCCATATCACCGCCGGCATCGACGCCAACGAAGCCCGCCGGCGCGCCCGCGTACGCACCCTGCTGCCGATCGGACGCAACATCGCTGCCATCCTGGTGCTGGTGATGGCGGCCCTGATGGCCCTGTCGGCGCTTGGCGTGGAGATCGGCCCGTTGATTGCCAGCGCCGGCGTGGTCGGCGTCGCCGTCGGTTTCGGCTGCCAGACCGTCGTGCGCGACATCATCAGCGGCATGTTCTACATGCTCGACGACGCCTTCCGTGTCGGCGAGTACATCCAGAGCGGCAACTACAAAGGCGTGGTCGAGTCGTTCAGCCTGCGTTCGGTCAAGCTGCGCCACCAGCGCGGACCGCTCTTCACCATCCCGTTCAGCATGCTGGGCGCGGTGCAGAACATGAGCCGCGACTGGGTGATCGTGAAGGATCAGATCGGCATCACGTACGATTCCGACGTCGACAAGGCGAAGAAGCTGATCAAGCAGATCGGCCTCGAACTCGCGAAGGATCCGGACCTCGCGCCGAACATCCTGCAGCCGCTCAAGATGCAGGGCATCGAGCAGTTCGGCGAATACGCGATCAACATCCGCATGAAGATGATGACCAAGCCTGGCGAACAGTTCGTGATCCGCCGCCGCGCCAACGCCATGATCAAGAAGGCGTTCGACGAGAACGGCATCAAGTTCGCCTTCCCGACCGTCACGCTGGCCGGCAAGGGCGACGACCACGAAGCCGTCGCCGCGGCCGCGCCGCAGATCCTGAAGGCCGCGCCTGCGGGGCATTGACCCCGGCGCACGGCAGCGGCCAGGGCCTATTCCGGCTTGAGGCCGATCTCCTTCAGCACGGCCAGCATGACCTCGGTATCGCGCTTGAAGCGGGCATTGGTCGCCTCGAAGGTTAGCGGCCCGACAATCTGGTAGTTGGTCAGCAACTGCTTCACCTTGTCGTCGGTGCCGGCCTCGATCAGCGTGTCGGACAGCTTCTTGACGATGTCCTTCGGCGTCGCCGCCGGAACGGCAAACGCCGCGAACGCGCGCGTTTCGTAGGCGCCGCCGACCGCGCCCTGCTCGGTCAT
>CAYZQZ010000349.1:0-4845 GCA_964480235.1 uncultured Reyranella sp.
ACGGCGCGGTGATCGGCGCCGTCCTGCTGGTGCTGGCGCAGAACTACCTGCAGGAGTTGCTCGGTCTCGCCAACAAGGCGCTGACCGGGATGCCGCTGCTGGCTGGCCTGTTCCACCCCGACCGCTGGCTGCTGTGGCTGGGACTCGCCTTCATCCTTTGCGTCTATTTCTTCCCGACCGGGATCGTCGGAAAGCTCCGGCAGCGCGGTCAGGTCGGAAAGAGCTCGACGTAGGCCTCGCCGCGCCGTGGGCGGTGCCCTAAAGCGCCGTCAGATCGAGACTTGTCGGATGCCGCCGCGCGGCCTCCCGGCTTCGATGTTCTGCCACAGGATCTCGTGGCCCGCGGGCAGGGGGCGGTTGTTCGCCATGGTGAGCCACAGGCGCAGCAGCAGCCGGTCGTGGCCGCTGCCGGCGTCGTCCTCGAACGGCGTGCGGCCGTGATAGGTGACATGGCTGTTGATCAGCTGCAGGTCGCCCGGCTCGAGGGTCATCTCGAAGCAGAGTTCCTGCGCTGTCGCCATCAGCATGTCGATCGCTTCCTTCTGCGCCGGCGTGAGCTTGGGAATGTCGTCGGCGAGCTGGGCGGCCTCGATGAAGGTCAGCGAATAGTGCGAGGTGAACTTGCCGTCGCGCACGCCGAAGATCGGCAGCGGATAGGCCGTGGCGCGCGTCGTGCTGCTGCCGTCTTTGCCGGTGCCTTCCTCGCCGAAGCGGCTGCGCCAGTAGTCCGTGAACAGCGCGTCGAGCAGGTCGGGCCGCTTGGCAAGGATCGCGTTGTGGATCGCGGGCGTGGAGGCGAGCGTGCTGATGCCGCCCTTCATCGCCTGGCGCACGCAGAGCAGTCCCACCACGTCGGTGCGGTCGGTGTGGAAACGCAGCCCGCCGTTGGTCAGCGTGCGGGCATAGGAGGAGAGGAAGGTGCCGCCCTTGGTGTCCTGGGTCTGGCCGTAGGTGCGGCCGACATGGGCACCCTCGTCGCGGATGGCGCGCATCAGCTCGCCGGTGCGGTTCTGGAACACCGGCGTGCCGAGATGGCTGCCGACGCCGAAATACATCCGGCGCAGATCGTCCTCGCTGTAGCGGTCGACCGGAAAGCCGCGCAGTTTCAGGATGCCGCAGCCGTTCTCCAGCTCCTCGGCGATGTCGGTCAGCAGCCCCTCGAAGCCTTTCAGTGGGAAGTTGGCGCGCGTCACCTCGGACCAGTTCCTGTCCTTCACCGCAGCCAGCGCTGCGTCGAGCGCCTCGACATGGGCCGGCGTCAGGTCGCGGATCCAGCGCCTGGAATTCTTGATCTCGTTGCCCTTCCAGACGGAGGGGCCGGTGAGCGGCTTGCGGTCGGTCATGATGTGCGGACTGTAGCAAATCCCGGCCGGGCGGTGCATCGGCCCCGATGCGGGACAGGCGTGCGCATCAGGCATGCAGCATCTTCACCAGCGTGCGGTGCTGGCGGCAGCCGGCGATGCCGGGCCGCGTCACCAGCACGACGGGAATGCGGGCCTCGCCGTTGCGCAGCCTGATCCGCTCGATGTTGAGGCCGGCGCAGGCGCGATCCGAGGTCCGGAGCAGGGCATGGAGCCGGCCCTCGGCGACCTGGGACGGATCGTCGGGCACGCCGAGCCCGAGGATCGGCTTGCCGCTCTTGCGCGAGGCGAGCTCGCGCAGCGCCGGACACGCCGTCTTCTGCAGCGAGGGCGCGATGCCGACCCGGAGCTTCCAGCCGCGCAGCGCGGGCGCACTGGTCTCGGTCGCCTCGGCGATGATCTCGAAGGCGGTGCTGATCGGCGGCAGGTAGTTGCGGCCGGCGGCGGTGAGCTCGATCGAGCGCGCGTTCCGCTTGAAGAGGCTCAGCCCGAGCGTCTCTTCCAGGCCTTTGACATGCTGGCTGACGGCGCCCGCGGTCACGCCGAGCTCATCGGCCGCCAGCTTGAAACTCATGTGGCGGGCCGCGGCCTCGAAGGCGCGCAGGCCGCCCAAGGGCGGGAGTCGGTAGGTCATGGCGCCACCATAGTGTCGGGCGGGGAAATCGAGCCGCAGTTCTACTGAGTCTCGAGCCGCAGTTTAACTGCTTTGTCGTGCGCGTCGTCGGCGGCCATTTTCCCGTGCATGAACACATCAGCGAAAGTCGGCCATCTGGAGCGCCGCCGCATCGAAGGCCGCGTCCTCGTGCCCTTCATCGAAGCCTGCCGCGAGAAGTTCGGCGAGGAGGCGACACGCGCGCTGGTCGCTTCCTTCATAAAGAAGGTGTCGATCCCGGACGGCGCCGTCACCGCCCGGCACTTCGGCGGGGATCTCGCAGGCCTGCGCCGCGTTGCGGAGGAAGTCTGGGGCGGTCCCGGCGGCGGCATCGACATGGAAATGCTGGCGACGACCGAAGACCGCCTGGAGTTCAACGTCACGCGCTGCGGCTACGCCCAGCTCTACAAGGACTGGGGCCTCAGCGATCTGGGTTTCCAGCTCCAGTGCAGCCGCGACTTCCCGATGCTCGAAGGGTTCAACGGCGACATCGAGCTCACGCGAACCCAGACCATCATGCAGGGCGCGTCCTGCTGCGACTTCCGGTACCGGCGCAAGAGTTAGCGCAGGGCCTTTCGCATGTTGATCGAGGTCGGGTAGTCGAAGCCCGGGTGCGGCTCGCGCGAGGTTTCGACGTAGCCCAGCGAATTGAACAGGCGCTGATTGTCGGTCAGCACCACCCGTACGCCAAGCCGCACGCCCGGCAGGCCTCGACGCCGTGCCTCGGCTTCGACGGCACCGATCAGGCGCTTGGCAAGGCCCAGGCCGCGCGCCTGCGGCAGCACGGCGAGCCGCCCGAAATAGATGTCGCCTTCCTGCATTTCCGTCATCACGCAGGCGAGCACCTGGCCGTTTCGTTCCGCGATCAGCGCGCCGGCCCCGCCTTTCAGTTGACGCGTGATGTTGTCGGCCGTTTCTCCGAACGCGCCGGATTCCGGCACCAGCTTGCCGCGATACTGCTCGAAGGCGGCGGCGATGGTCGTGGCCAGGAGGCTTGCGTCCTCGAGTGTGGCCGGACGCACGGAAATGCTGTCGCTCATAGGTTTCTTCTCGCGTAGGCTTGCCCGAAAGGTGAGGAAAAGCCAATGGGCTACCAGACGATCGAGGTGCGCAAGCTGACGCCCGTGATCGGCGCGGAAATCTTCGGCGTCGATCTCTCGCGGCCGCTCGGCAACCAGCAGTTCCAGGAAGTGCATGATGCACTGATGGAAAATCTGGTGATTTTCTTCCGCGACCAGGATCTGACGCACGACCAGCACAAGGATTTCGGCCGCCGCTTCGGCGACCTGCATATCCATCCGACCTCGATCCGCACCGAGACGGCGCACCCCGAGATCCTCGTCATCAAAGCCGACGAGAACTCCAAATTCGTCGCCGGCGAGGAATGGCACTCCGACGTCTCGTGCGACCCGGAGCCGCCGATGGGCTCGATCCTCTACATGAAGCAGCTGCCGCCCGATGGCGGCGGCAATACGTTGTTCGCCAACATGTACCGCGCCTACGAAACGCTATCCGCCCCGATCCGGAAACTCTGCGAGGGGCTGGTCGCCGTGCATGACGGCGCGCAGGTCTATGGCGGACGCTTCGGCCAGACGCCGAAAGAGGGCGGCTTCCCACGCAACGAGCACCCGGTGGTGCGCACCCATCCGGTAACCGGCCGCAAGGCGCTGTTCGTCAATCGCAACTTCACGACCCGGATCGCCGGACTGAAGAAGCACGAAAGCGACGCGCTGCTCGACATGCTCTACCGGCACAGCGAGACGCCGGAATTCCAGTGCCGTTTCGTGTGGCGGCCCAATTCGATCGCCTTCTGGGACAATCGCTCGGCCATGCACCATGCGATGTGGGACTACTTCCCGCACAAGCGGCTCGGCTATCGCGTCACAGTCAAGGGCGACAAGCCGTTCTATCGCGCCGCCTAGAAAACACCAGACGGGACACTCATGGCACTCATCACGTATCTGACACGCATCCAGTTCGATTTCGGTGCGCTGAAACTGCTCGACTCCGAGCTGCAGCTGCTCGGCATCCGCCGGCCGCTGATCGTCACCGACAAGGGCTGCATCGCCGCTGGCCTGTGGGGCAAGGTCAAGGAGCAGCTGCCCGGCAACATGCCGATCACGATCTATGACGGCACGCCGGAGAACCCGACCGAAGCCGCCATGCGCGACGCGTTGAAGATCTACAAGGCAGAAGGCTGCGACGGCATCATCGCGATCGGCGGCGGCTCGCCGATGGATCTCGCCAAGGGCGTGGCACTGATGGCCACTCATCCGGGGGATTCGCTGCAGGCCTATTCGATGGTGGAGGGCGGCGCGGCCAAGATTACGGCCAAGGTGGCGCCGATCGTCGCCATTCCCACGACGTCGGGTACCGGCAGCGAAGTGAGCCGCGGCGGCGTCATCATCATGGACTCGGGACGCAAGCTCGCGATCGGCAGCCCGCATCTCATTCCGCGCCTGGCGCTGATCGATCCTGAATTGACCATGAGCCTGCCGCCGCATTTGACGGCCGGCACCGGCATGGATGCCTTCACGCACAACATCGAATGCTTCCTGAGCAACGCCTTCAACCCGCCCGCGGATGGCATCGCGCTCGACGGGCTGGACAAGGCGTGGCGCTACGTCGAGCGCGCCACCAAGGACGGTTCGGACCGCGAGGCGCGCTACAATATGGCGATGGCCGCGATGGAAGGCGCCATGGTTTTCCAGAAGGGCCTGGGCGCCGTCCACGCCCTGTCGCATCCGACGGGCGGGCTCAAGGGCTACCGCACCCATCACGGCACCCTGAATGCGATCTACCTGCCGGCGGTGCTGCGCTTCAACGAGCCCG
>CAYZQZ010000350.1:0-4834 GCA_964480235.1 uncultured Reyranella sp.
GACCCTGGCAGAAGCCCTCGATGTCCAGGAAATCGTCGAGGCCATCCTCGCCGGCCGCGCGCCGCACGGCTAGGCGTCGTAACGCCAACATCTCACAGCGTCCTCGTTCCATGAGATGCCGGCGCCCGGGCGGTCGGGCACGGTGAGCCTGCCATTCTCGAGCGCGAACGGCTCGGCGATCATCGGATCGGCCCAGTCCTGCCACTCCAGCCAGTGCGCCGTCTCTGTTACCCGCAGCAGGTGCGCCGAGAACTCGGGATAAAGATGCGACGACATCGGGATACCCGCGCCGCCCGCGATCGCTGACGCGCGCAGCCAGCCTGTGACCCCTCCGATGCGCATCAGATCCGGCATCACCAGGTCACCCGCCTCCATCGCCACCGCCTGGGCGAGCGCGCGCGGACCGTAGAAATTCTCGCCGAGCTGCACGGGCGTCGCGAGTTCGCGTGCCAGCCGCGCAAAGCCGTTTAGGTTGTTGTAGGCGATCGGCTCCTCCAGCCAGTAGAGCCCTTCGCCGTCCAGCGCGTGGCAGCGCGCCAGTGCGTCGCCGAACGACAGGCCCTGGTTGAAGTCGACCATCAGCTTGACCTCCTCGCCCGCCGCCTGGCGCACGGCCGCGATCGCGGCAAGGTCGTCGGCCAGGCGCTCCCGCCCAAGTCGCAATTTGAGGCCGGTGAAACCGCCTTCGGCGACCAGTGCGGTCGCCTCATCGGCGAGCCGCCCCACGTCGGTCAGCCACAAGCCGTTGCTGTTGTAGGCCGGCACCTCGCCGAGCGAGCCGCCGAGATACTCGGCCAACGGCAGGCCGGCGGCTTGCGCAGCGGCATCCCATGCCGCCATGTCGAGCCCGGACACCGCGATCATCGCCAGGCCCTCGTAGCCCACGAGGTTCATCGACCTGTGCAGGATCTGGAAGTCGTCGACCGGCCGCAAGGGCTTGCCGATGCGCGTCGCCGCAAGATCGCGGATCGCCGGACAGAGATAGCGCGCCGACTGCATCAGGTAGGGTTCAAGATAGCTGCGACCCGTGATGCCCTCCTCGGTCAGGAGGTCGATCAGGATCATTGGCCATTCCTCGAACAATCCGACCTTGGAGACGACCGGCCGGCGCAACGGCACTGACACCGCCCGAACCTCGACCGATCGCCATGTCAGCTTCTGAGTGATCATGCGGACATTTCCGCTCCGGCCGGCGGCGAAGTAAACTCACTCATCGGTATACATACCAACAGGAGCAGGCCATACCGCGCTCGGGAGAACGCACACGGGTACGCATCCTCGACGCCGCCTACAAGGCGTTCCGTCAGCGAGGCTACAGCCGGGTCAGCATGGACGAGATCGCCGCGGCTACAAACGTGACCAAGCGCACGCTTTACTATCATTTCGAAAGCAAGGATGCGCTCCTCGCCGCCGTGCTCGAGGCGCAGCACCGGCTCGCAGTCGAGGCCTTCCGTACGTTCGCCGACCGGCTCGCAGGCTCTCCCCAGGCGATCGTCGCCGAGATGTTCCGCGACCTCGCGGTCTGGGCAGACCGGCCGCGCTGGGCGGGCTCGGGCTTCACGCGCCTGGTTGTCGAACTTGCCGATCTGCCGGGTCACCCGGCGCGCCGCATCGCGCGGCGTCACAAGACGCTGCTGGAGGAACAATTCGCGAGCCTTCTGGCACGCGCCGGCGTCTTGCGTCCGGGCGAGTTGGCGCGCGAGATCTGGCTACTGTCCGAGGGCGCGATTTCGTTGATGCTGGTGCATGGCGACCGGCGATACGCCGCTGCGGCCGCCGCGGCTGCTCAAAAACTCCTGAAGGGCGCTAGCGCGCCTCGACGCCGAGCAGCAGGAGCGCGGCCGACAGGGTGAAAATGCTGGCGCCGGTCGAGATCACGACGGCATTGGTCGCGAGCCCCACACCGGTCCGATAGAGCTGCGCGATCAGATAGACGTTGGCGCCGCCCGGCAGCGCGGCATTCAGCGTCGCCACCGTGAGCCACAGCGGATCGATGGCGAAGAGATAGCGGCCGGCAACCCATACCGTCAGCGGCATCACGGCCAGCTTCACCACCGACGTCACGGCCGCCATCTGCCAATGCTCCTTGATCCCGACATGGGCAAGCGAAGCCCCAGCCATGATCAGGCCACAGGGAGGAGCAGCCGTCGCCAGAGCCTGCAATACGCGGTCGATCACCGCCGGCGTGGCGAGCCCCGGCACCAACGACGTGAGTTCGCCCCAGATCAGGCCGGCGAAGATCGGCGGGATCACGGGATGCTTGATCATGCGCAATGCCGCACCGCTCAACTTGCGCAAAAGATCGCGCTGCTGGCCTTGCGTCTCCATCTCCATCAGGAACGAGGAGAGCGTCAGCAGGATCAGCGAATTGAGGCTGATGATCATCAGCAGCGGCACCAGGCCCGGCGGTCCGAAGGCATAGCTGATGAAGGGAATACCGATGCCGACGCCGTTCGAGAAGGTGCTGGAAAGCGCGAATATCGTGCGGTCTCCGAGGCGCATGGCAAGTGCGCGGCCGAACAGCATCATGAGGAAGAAAAGCGCCAGGCCCGCGCCGAAGAAGATCACCAGCACGTCGAACGAAAGCGCCTGCAGGCGCACCGTCGACATCGAACGGAACAGCAGCGCGGGAAAGAGCGCGTAGAACGTGACGTTGGTGAGGCCGCGCAGGCCCTCGGGCGTGAGCAGCTTCGACCGGGCCAGCACCCAGCCGACGGCCACCGTGCCGAACACCGGCACGATGATGTCGAGGATCGCGTTCACCCTTCGAGACGCCGCACACCTGCGCGTAGCGCAGAAAGGCTGGGGTGCGGCTCCTCAGGGTGAGGTACTTCAATATGCCTCATGCTGAGGACGCCGCGAAGCGGCCGTCTCGAAGCATGGGCCACACCAATGGGCGTTAAGCCGCCATCGCGAGGTTGCTGTAGCGCGTCAGGTGATGCTGCTGGTTGCCGAACATCAGGTCGATCATGGTCAGCCGCTTGAAGTAGTGGCTGACCGACAGCTCGTCGGTGACGCCCATGCCGCCGTGCATCTGCACCGCGCTCTGGCCGCAGAACTTGCCCGACTTGCCGATCTGGACCTTGGCGCCGGAGGCCGCCTTGCGGCGCACGACCGGCTCCTTGTCGTCGATCATGAGCGAAGCCATCAGCGTCATCGAGCGCGCTTCCTGCGCGTTGGTGAAGCAGTCGACCATGCGGTGCTGCAGGACCTGGAACTTGCCGATCGGCACGCCGAACTGCTTGCGGGTCTTGATGTACTCGAGCGTAGCCGCGTTGATCGCGTCCATGCAGCCGACCGCCTCGGCGCAGAGCGCCACGATCGCGCGATCGACCGCATCTTCGACCAGACTGAATCCGCCATCGACCTTGCCGAGCACGGCATCAGCGCCGACCGAGACCTTGTCGAAGGTGAGTTCGGAGGCGCGCAGTGCGTCCTGAGTCGGGTAGTCGCGGCGCGACAGGCCCTTGGCCTTGGCGTCGACGACGAACAGGGTGAGACCCTTCTCCTCGCGCGCGGCACCGGCAGTGCGAGCGAGCACGAAAATGCTGTCGGCGGAAGGACCGTTGTAAACGACGCCCTTGTGGCCGCTGAGCGTGTAGCCCGAGCCGGACTTCTCGGCCTTGAGCGAAACGTCCGCGAGATTGTACCGGCTCTGCCGCTCCAGCCAGGCGAGCGCGAACTGCTTCTTGCCTTCCATCATCGGGGTCAACAGCTCGTCCTTCTGGGCCTGGGAACCGGCCCGCGCGAGCAGGCCACCACCGATCACCGCGGTTGGCAGAAACGGTTCGAGCACCAGGCCTTTGCCGAATTGCTCCATCAGGATCATGGTCTCGATCGGACCGCCGTAGCCGCCCTCCGCTTCCGTCAGCGGAACGCCCAGCCAGCCGAGCTCGGCCATCTGCGCCCAGTTCTCCGGCAGGAAGCCCTTCTCGGTGACGGCGATCTTGCGCCGGTTATCGAAGGTGTACTTGTCGCGAACGAAGCGTTCGGCCGCTTCCTGCAGCTGCTTCTGTTCGTCGGACAGGCTGAGATCCATTGTTCTTCCTCCAGAGTCTTAGGCGTTTTATAGCCCGAGGATGGCCTTGGAAACGATGTTCTTCTGCACCTCGGTGCTGCCGCCGTAGATCGTCGTCTTGCGCATGTTGAAATAGCGCGGGGCGGCGGGCGGCGCATGGTCGGGGCCGACCGGCGTCTCGTTGGTGTCGCGGAACAGCATGTCGGGCTGATAGGGCGCGGCGTATTCGCCGACCGCCTCCATCGCCAGTTCCGCGAGGCGCTGCTGAATTTCCGAGCCGCGTACCTTGAGGATCGAGGCCTCCGGCCCGGGCGCCCCGCCGAGCTGCATGGTCGACAGCGCGCGCAGCTCGCTCATCTCGAGCGCCTGCACCTGCAGGTCGACGTCGGCGATCTTCTCCCGGAGCGACGGGTCGTTGCTGAACTGCATCAGCGAGCGCACGCCGCGCTTGGACGCGGGCACCTCGGCGATGCCCAGCCGCTCGTTGGCGAGCAGGAACTTGGCGCACGTCCAGCCCGCGTTCTCCTCGCCGATCCGGTTGGCCACCGGCACCTTCACATTGTCGAAGAACACGTCGTTCACGTGATGGGCGCCGTCGAGCATGATGATCGGCCGCACCGTGACGCCCGGCGTCTTCATGTCGATCAGCAGGAAGGAGATGCCTTCCTGTGCCTTGGCCTCGGTGTTGGTCCGCACCAGGCAGAAGATCCAGTCGCCCCAGTGGGCGAACGAGGTCCAGGTCTTCTGGCCGTTGACGATGTAGTGGTCGCCTTCCCGCACCGCCCGGGTACGCAGGCTCGCGAGGTCGGAGCCGGC
>CAYZQZ010000351.1:0-4829 GCA_964480235.1 uncultured Reyranella sp.
AGGATCTGGGCCTGCACCGACACGTCGAGCGCCGAGGTCGGCTCGTCGCAGACCACGATGCGCGGCCTGAGCACCAGCGCGCGGGCGATGGCGACCCGCTGACGCTGGCCGCCCGACAGTTCCGAGGGCAGCCGCGTGCCCTGTTCGACCGACAGGCCGACGCGAGCCAGCATCTCGTCGACGTTTCTTGCGATCTCGGCGCGGCCGAACGTGCCCTGGGCGATCAGCGGCATGGCGACGATGTCGCGCACGCGCGCCAGCGGGTTGAGCGAGGAGAACGGGTCCTGGAAAACCGGTTGGATCAGGCGGGCGCGGGCCTTGCGGTCCATTGCGACCACCCGCTGGCCTTCGACCGTGATGTCGCCGGAGTCGGGTTCGTAGAGGCCGAGGATCAGGCGGGCGAGCGTGGACTTGCCACAGCCCGACTCGCCCACCACGCCCAGCACCCCGCCCTGGGGCACGGCGAAGGAGATGTCGTCGACCGCCAGGACGTGACGGTTGGCGCCGAACAGGCCGCCCGAGACCTTGAAGGTCTTGCGAACGGCCTTGGCCTCGATGGCGAACGAGGGCGTGCTCATGTCGGCATGCTCATCTCGGTCTGCTCATGGCGCCAGCCGGCAAAGATATTCGTGGGTCGCGCCCGCCTTCTGGCGTGGAACGGCGCGCTTGCAGGATTCGTCGGCGAAATCGCAGCGCTCGCGGAAGCCGCAGCCCTCGAAGGCCGGGCCGATCTTCGGCACCGTGCCCGGGATCGAGCCGAGCGGCTGGTCGCGTCTTATCTTGCCGGGCACCGGCACGCAGCGCAGCAGGCCTTGCGTGTAGGGGTGCCTGGGGTTGGCGAACAGTTCGGCGGTCGGCGCGCTCTCGACCACTTCGCCGGCATACATCACCGAGACGCGGGTGGCGACGCGCGCGACGATGCCGAGATCGTGGGTGATCAGCAGCATGCCGAGGCCGAGGTCGCGCTGCAGGCCCGCGAGGAGGCGCAGGATCTGCGCCTGCACCGTGACGTCGAGCGCGGTGGTCGGTTCGTCGGCGATCAGCAGCTGCGGATCGCACATCAGCGACATGGCGATCATCACCCTCTGGCGCAGGCCGCCCGAGAGCTGGTGAGGAAACTGGCCGAGCCGCAGCCCTGGTGCGGTGATGCCGACTCGCGCCAGCAGGTCGGCGGCGCGGTCGGTGGCGGCGCGCTGGCTCGCTTTCTTGTGGCGGCGCAGCACTTCGGTCATCTGCGAGCCGATCGTGTAGGCCGGGTTGAGCGAGGTCATCGGCTCCTGGAAGATCATGGCCATCGCGTTGCCGCGCAGGCGGGCCATGCCCGAGTCGGAGGGCCGCGTCAGGTCCTCGCCCTGGAAGGCGAGACGTTCGGCCGAACGGCGCGCGCCTCGGGCAAGCAGGTTCATGATCGCGAGCGCCGTCACCGACTTGCCGCAGCCCGACTCGCCCACCAGGCAATGGGTCTCGCCCGGCTCGACGGCGAGCGAGGCGCCGCGGACGGCCGAGGTCGCGCCGAAGCCGACCTCGAGGTTCTCGACTTCCAGCAGCGCGGTCATGCCGAGCGCGCCCCGAACATGTCGCGCAGCCCGTCGCCCAGCAGGTTGATGCCGAGCACCAGCACGAACAGCGCGATGCCCGGGACCATGATGACCCACGGGCTGAAGAACATGTAGTCCTTGGCCTCGGCGATCATCAGGCCCCACGACGGCAGCGGCGGTGGCACGCCGAGGCCCAGGAAGCTGAGCGCGGCCTCGAGCAGGATGGCGAGTGCGATCTCGAGCGTCGCCACGACCACGAGGTGGCTCGCGATGTTGGGCAGTACCTCGCGGGTCAGGATGCGAAAGCGCGAACAGCCGGCGCACCAGGCGGCGGCGACGAAATCGAGATTGCGTACCTGCATGGTGGTCGAACGTGCCACCACGGCGAAGCGGTCCCACAGCAGCAGGCCGAGCGTGATCACCAGCAGGGTCATCGAACTGCCGAGCAGGCCGACCACCGCGAGCGCCACCAGCACGACCGGGATGGAGAGGCGGGCGGTGATGGCGAACAGCACGGCGTCGTCGGTGCGGCCGCCGAGGAAGCCGCCCAGCACGCCCATGGCGATGCCGATCACGCCGGAGACGATCGTGACCGTGACGCCGATCAGCATCGAGATCCGGCAGCCGTAGATCAGGCGGGAAAGATAGTCGCGGCCAAGCTGGTCGGTGCCCAGCAGATGGGCGGGGTCGCTGCCTTCCATCCAGAACGGCACCAGCAGACGTTTGCCGAGATCCTGGGCGAACGGGTCATGCGGCACCAGCAGCGGCGCGAACAGCGCACAGAATGCCGCGATGCCGACGATGACGGCGCCAATCCAGGTGCTGAGGCTCTTCCAGCCGCGCCGGGGGCCGGCGGTGACGGTTGGCGACGCGGGGGCAGGGACGGTGCTCATGCGCCGCGCAGCCGGGGATCGAGCACGGCGTTCAACAGGTCCGACAGCATGGTGAGGGCCACGTAGATCACCGCCAGCACCAGTACGACCGACTGCACAACCGGGAAGTCGTTCTTCTGGATGCTTTCCCAGGCGAGGAAGCCGACGCCGTGCAGGGCGAAGACCTGCTCGATCACGATCGAGCCGCCCAGCATGAAACCCAGCTGCACGGCGGCGATCGCCACCACCGGGATTGCGGCGTTGCGCAGCGCGTGCTTGAGCAGGATCGACAGCCGCGACAGGCCCTTGGCGCGGGCCGTGCGGATATAGTCGCTGCCCAGCGCCTGGATCATGCCGGCGCGGGTCAGCCGGGTCAGCGCCGGAATCGCAGAAAACGCCAGCACGATGCCCGGCATGATGTAGCTGTCCCAGGTCTCGGTGCCGGAGATCGGCAGCCAGCCCAGCCACAGGCCGAACACGATCATCATCATCAGCCCGAGCCAGAAGCCCGGCATCGCCTGGCCGAGCAGGGCGACCATCTGCACCATCCGGTCGAACCAGGTGTTCTCCTTCACGGCCGCCAGAACGCCGAGCGGCAGCGAGACCAGCAGCGCGATCACCAGGCCGGTCAGGCCGAGCGTGAGCGTCACCGGCATGCGCTCGCCGATCAGCGAGGACACCCGCGTCTTGAAGAAGTAGCTGTCGCCCAGGTCGCCGCGAATCGCCCGTCCGGCCCAGTCGAAGAACTGCAGGGTGAGCGGACGGTCGAGACCGTAGGCCTTGCGCACCGCGTCGACGTCGGCCTGCGTGGCGTTGGGTCCGGCGATCGAGATCGCGAGATCGCCCGACAATCGCGTGAGGACGAAGGCGATGGTCATGACGGTGGCGGCGACGAGCAGCGCCACGATGAGACGTCGAACGAAGAAACGAAGCATGAGCGGTCGGAGATTAGAGCGGATCGTTGCCGGATGCGACCATGCGAATTGCGCGCCAGGGTCAGCGGGGCCGTCCCGCGAGACGGGTCGCGCGGGCAAACGGACGTTCACGAACGGTCACCGACTCGGGCCTTGGCGAGGGCGCGCGGCTCCTATATGGGGGGAACATGCCGGTCTTCAACAATCCGCGCCGCACGCCCTGCTTCGGCACTGCGCCGTCGCTGGAGGACATCGAGTCGATCGCCGCCGAGGCGCTCGCCACGATTCCGGAGGAGTTCCGCCGGCACATCGGCAACGTGCGCATTCAGGTCGACGACTTTCCATCGGAGGAGGTCGAGCAGGCGATGTCGCTCGAGACACCGTTCGATCTGCTCGGTCTTTATCAGGGCGTGTCGATGATGGAGCGCGGCGCGGGCCACATCGCCAACGACATCGACCGCATCTTCCTCTACCGGCGGCCGATCCTCGATTACTGGTGCGAATCGGAAGACGACCTGCCGCACATCGTGCGCCACGTGCTGATTCACGAGATCGGCCACCATATCGGCATGAGCGACGACGACATGGAAGCGATCGAAGCCCGAGCCGAGGAAGAATCCCGCCGCGTCCAACCGGGCGCCTGACCAAATCGCGCCCAAGCGGGCGCCTGATCAGCCGAGACGCCTGACCGCCGGGAGCCGGTAGGTTCCATCCAGCAGGGACGGCGCGGGCTCGTAGGCCCGCAGCACCAGACGCATCAGCCCCGCCGGCGCGGGCAGCCAGTTGGCCATTTCGCTTTCGGTGGGCCGCTCATGCTGGAGATACAGCTCCAGCGAGCCATCAGGACCGTGCTGCAGGCCCCTGGTGCGATCGCCGATGGCGTAGCGCGAGATTGGATTGTCGGTGAAGAAGGCGCGACCCTCTGGCGTCACCTCGTACATGGTGAGCGACCAGAACGCCCGGGACGGCGGCAACTGGCCGGGCGGAAAGCGCAGCACATAGCGGTGGTTGCCATCGAGGCCGCGGCCGTCGTGATCGACGTTGCAGGTGAGGTAGGTGGCCTCGATCGGTTCCAGCGCGGCGAGCCCGCTCAGCGCCACCAGGGCGCGGTAGAGGTAATCGTCGCCGAAATTGCCGAGAGTATTCTTGGGGTAAGTCCAGCCGTTGGCGATGGCACCCCATTGCCGGCTGGCACCGCGGATCTCGTCGCGCGCCCGGGCGATGCCTGCCCTGATCGCCTCGCGCTCCGGGCCACTGAAGGCACGCTGGTCGAACTTGCGTCCGGGCCGGAGCTTCAGCGGGGCGAAGTCCTCCAGCACGGCCTTGTCCCGCTCGCCGAGAGGGCTCTCGCCGAGGGCACGCATGCCGACCTCGAACAGGTCGAACGGGTCGTCGCGGTTCAGTAACGGCCAGTCGGCCACCGGATCGGGCGGCAGCGCGGTGCGCTGGCGCATCAGCTCCTGCGTTTCGAGGATGCGCCGTTCGTTGCGCATGTCGGGTGTCTC
>CAYZQZ010000352.1:0-4776 GCA_964480235.1 uncultured Reyranella sp.
TGTTCGTGGTGACGTTGGTGTTCAGCAGCCAGTTCAGGCCGCCCTCGGCGCCGATATAGAAGCCCGACGACGGAGTCTGCGCCTGGGCCATGACCGGCAACGCCACCAGCGCCGCTGCAGCCACCAAAGTCCTCTTCATTACCGGATCTCCCCGAATTCAAATGCAATAACGGCCGGATACTACTGTCGGGTGCCAAACATTCAAGGAAGTTGCGGGTTTTCGCGAGAAAAGGGGTCCCACCTGCGACTTTTCTGCCACGGCGGTACCGGCAACTCGACGGATGGGCAATTTCACTGCTTCTGTCGGTGCAAATTACCCACACCGTAAGAAATATCGGCGGCAAACTGCACGATGAAGTCGACCTCCTCCCGGTCGAAGGCGTCCGGCTGCTCAGCATAGATCGTCAGGGCGCCGAACACCCGAACCCCGGTGCTGAGGGGCAGGCCGATACTCGACTGCAGGCCATGCCGCAGCGCCTCTTCACGCCACGGTGCCATCACGACACTGGAGGCAAAGTCCTGATTGACCTGGACCTCGCCCGTGCGGATCGCGGCGCCGGTCGGTCCCCGCGACCGTGGCCCCTCGCCCCAGGAGATGCGGGTCTGTTCGAGATAACCATCGTTGTGACCGGCAATGGCAGCGAAGCGGACGGTCTTGCCGGGGTCGTCGTTGGCCAACGCAATGTCGACCAGCCGGTATCCGCCGATCTCGACCAACGCATTGCACATACCCTGGTAAAGCTCGGTCTCCGTCTCGGCCCGAAGCAACAGCCCCGCTGCCGTGCGAAGCGCGGATTGCACCCGCGCCAACCGAGCCAGTTCGGCTTCCAGTCGCTTGCGATGGGAGGTGTCGCGCACGAAGGCCTGCTGGTAAGTCCTGCCTTCGATGTCGAAAGTGCCGGCCACAACCTCGACCGGAAACTCAGTCCCGTCCTTGCGCCGGTGGATGGTCTCGAACGGAATCCCGGTCGCCAGCATGGTCGCCCAATCTGCAGCCAGCCGGCTGCGCGCGTTCGATGTCCGCAAATCAACGGCATGCATTTGCCTGAATTCATCCAGCCTGTATCCGTAAGCGGCGATGGCCGCTTCATTGGCGTCGATGATCCGTTGCTCGTCGTCCAGCAGGAAGAGGAAGTCGCGCGCGCGCTTCATCATCTGCTCGTAATGGCGAGTTAAAGCCTGCCGTTCGCGGGCATATCGTTCGCGTAGCGCGGCCATGCTTGATCGATTTGCCTGCCACAGTCCCAGTGTCGTTGCGGCAGCAAGCAGAATGGCCCCCGCCGTCAACCCGACGATCAGGCGGGCGCGCCGGTCGATCGGAGTCAGCGCCTCGGCGATGTCGGTCTTGGCAATGACATGCCAATCAATTCCAGCGACCCTCCTTGCGGCCGCCAGCACCGGCACACGCCGATAATCCACCCCTTCACGCACGCCCTCACCGCCGAGCACTGCCCAAACGCCGACCACGCCGGTTTCCGAAAGCGGAATGCCAAGCGGCAGGCGCCGGTCGTCGGGCAGATACAACGGCTTTGCAACATAGACCGCCTCGTTGCCCTCGCGCCGGACCAGCGCCACCTCGGACGTGGCACTGTTGACCGGCCACCGCTGCACCTCAGGCAGAAGACTGACCGCCGGATCGACCCGCACGACAAGCCAGGCGATCGGTGTCGCCGTACCGGCGACCATGATCGGCTGGACGAAGTCGACCAGCAGCGTGCCGGCCGGAGTACGTCGCTGGTCGATGCGCGGCCTGGCCGGATCGCCGGACTCGGCGGTACGTCTGGCGAAGGCAGCCGCCCCCTCCGGCGCGGCCGGCTCGCCGGCCTGGGCGACCAGGCGTCCGTTGGCCGCGTAGAGGCGAATCGCGATCCTCTCGCTGGACCCGGCAAGCAGCTCGGCGAACAGCACTTCCATCAACGCCCGATCGCCACTCGCCAGGTCCGGCGAGGAAAGCGGCAAGGACCCGATGGACTTCGCCAGCCAGTTCGTATCGATCCAGCGCTCGACCAGCCATTTTTCGATCACCTGCGCCTTCAGGCTGGCGATCGCCAACTGTTCGTCGAGGCGTTGCCGGCGCACGGTCGTTTCGAGATCCCTGACATAGATGAAGCCCGCAATGCTCACCGTGACGGTAAAGATCGCGAAGACCAGGAGCAGCATGCGCCCCTGGCGCCACATCGCGACCCGTTCGGCATCGACATCTGACCCAGAGAGCGCACCCTGCAGCAGCGCCGTGCCATAGACGGTGAGCAGCGCGCCGACCACGACCGACGGAAGCATCCAGAGGATCACGCCCAGGGATGTGGCGTCCTGGGCCACCGTCCAGGCTCCGGCCAGCCCCAACGCGGATAGCCCGGCGATCGCAACGACGAAGGCGATCGGGGCAAGTCGCAGCAGGTTGAGATTGCGAACCATCGAGATGGGTGGCTCCGGCGCGACCGGCTAGCCCTTGCCGGGATTGAGGATGTCACCGCGCTCGAAGGTCAGGATGCGACCACAAGCCTGCGGTCCCTGGCGCGGCGGACGGGTGAGACCCGCCGCCCCCTTTAGCACAAGATCGAAACGGTCGGGATCGTCGAGCGAGAGGCTGACAACGCACTCGATTTCGAGATCGCCGGCACTGACACCCGAGACCTCGAAGGTCGGCCCGACAATCTCGGGCAGCGCGAGTCCGGCGGCACGCAGGTCGGCATAGGCAGCGTCGACCACCTTCGGATCACGGGCGGCGATGGCCGCGGCGAGCTGGGTGGCGAGCGGCCCCCGAGGATCGCGCGCAGCAACGTCCTTCCGTACATGTTCGATGAGGTGGCGCTTGGTCTCGATCGGCGTCAGCGCGCGCGCCTGTACCTGCTCCATTGCCGCGGATCCGCCCAGCGTGTTGACACAGATGTTGATCGCGCGGCGCTCCGGCGCCGGAGGCGGGCGCGACAGGCGGGCCGGACAGATCTTCAGATCGATGAACTTGCCGGCCGTGTCAGCGTATTCCCAGGATTCGGGCGGAAGTCCCAGGATGCGCGCGATGAACGACGGATCGACGCCCAGCGACGCCGAATAGTGCACCAGCAGGGCCGCCGCACCCTTGCCCTCGTTGAAGCCCTTGGCGATGCCCTCGGTCGGAGTCGCCGCGGCACGGGCGCGCTCGTGGTTGGGGTTGAGCCAGAAATTATGGAAGCCCAGCGTGCCGCCGATCTCGACGGTACGCGCCACATCGACGTCGGTCGCGACATGGCGGGAGGTGCCACCCAGAAAGGCGAGCGCACAGGACGACAGGCAGAGATCGCCGGCGCGCACCACGGTGGCGACGTCGAACTCGCGGAACATGTAGCCGAGCTTCATGCCCTCGAACAGATCGCCGCCCAGGCTGCTGAGTTCCAGAATGGCAAGCGGCCCGGCCGGTGTCCGCGAAGCCCCTCGACGAAGAGCCACCAGCATGTTGCGCAAGCGGATGGCATCGCCCTCCTCGATCAGGCCGGTCATGCGGATGACCGGCGGCGAGACCGTCTTGCCTGAAGCCGGCGGATCGTTGGGTTCGCTGAACGTGGCCGCCAGCAGCGCAACGCTGCCCATCACACATGCGGAAATGGCGCCAACGCCAAGGCGGTGGACGGTCACCGTGCGGGACCGCGATGGCCACCACAACAGGGAGCGCCACGGCTAGCGGCGCGTCGTGTGGCTCGAACGGCTGGAATCTTCGCCTCCATACGCCCTCCCTGAGGCGCGACGTGAGCGAAACGACATCCATGAAGTGATCGAATAGCGAAGCGGTCGACTAGGAAGTGAGGACGTTGAGCCACTCATGCATCGCGTTGAGACTAGATTGCTATATTCTCGCGATAATTGCACTGAGGCATCACAACCATTTTACAATCCTCTACTCCGCTCCGGCAGACGGCAAGCCATAGCGCGGCAGATATTTCGCTCAGAGCCGCTATCAATTGCAGCCATGGGTGCGAAGGCGAGTTGTAAGCAACCCGAGCCTTCGTGCGACGGATGGGGATGAACCGTTCGAACTTTCTGTCCGTAGCAAGAGTGACACGGTCGTCAGTTTCGCCGAGGGATTAGCCCCGTCGTTGCCAGAGTCTCCCTTCACGATCTACACGCCGTGACCTGCACCTCGCATCATCGGTCCAGCGCACGCACTCGGGAAATGGCACGTCATGAAAGCCGCGACCGCCGATCTACTCGCAATCGACCTCGAGCGGCGGCAGCGCCGCACAAATCGGGTGACGGCGGCCGGAACGCGGCCCCAGAGCCCTGGCCACCCGATCATGGGTCTCCGATTTGCATGCCCCCGTCATCCGCTCAGATATGCAAAAATGCTATTCTCACGAGCCGAGCGGAAGCGGTTCACGGCGAGTCTGTCTGGCTCCAATATCGAAAGAGACGAGACGCCAACATGGAATATTCATCAATAAAAATAACCACTTATGACGCTCGCAGGATACGCCACGACAAAGATATCGCAATCTAAGTGTAGATACATTGCAGGGAATTGCGCAAAATAGCGCTGACAATGTCTCTCAGTTTTACCGTCGATCCTCCCAACCGACTCATCGTCGCCCTCGGTGGCGATGAGGTGAGTTTGGCCGATCTCGCCCAACTGGCGCAGGAGATGATCCGCCAGAAGATGCTCGGCCATGCGCTGATGGTGAATGTCGCCGCGACCCAGCGCTGCTTCGAGGCCAGAGAGTTCGTTGCCTTCGCCAAGCTTCTGCGCGCCTCGTGCCAGGGCAAACAGCGGCCCGGTCCACTGGCGATCGTCACCGATCCTTACGG
>CAYZQZ010000353.1:0-4754 GCA_964480235.1 uncultured Reyranella sp.
ACGCGGATCATGCGGTCGGGCGGGGCCGGCACGGCGCCCGACTGCGGGTCGCCGCGCTTGATCTTGTCGACGAATTCCATGCCCGACGTGACCTTGCCCCACACCGTGTACTGGCCGTCGAGGAAGTTGACGTCCTTGAAGCAGATGAAGAACTGGCTGCGCGCGCTGTTGGGATCATTGGTGCGCGCCATCGACACGGCGCCGCGGGCGTGCGGCTCCTTGCTGAACTCGGCCGGCAGCTTGTCGCCCATGCCGCCCATGCCGGTGCCGTCGGGATCGCCTGTCTGGGCCATGAAGCCCTCGATCACGCGATGGAAAACCACGCCGTCGTACTTGCCCTCGCGAGCGAACTTCTTGATCTGCGCCACGTGCTTGGGCGCGAGATCGGGCCGCATCTCGATCACGACCCGGCCGTCCTTCAGGTCGATGTAGAGCGTGTTTTCCTTGTCCATCGCGGTCACTCCTTGACGTCCGCGGCAACGCGGACCTTGATCATCTTGTCCTGCGGCGCCGGTACGGCGCCGGACTGCGGATCGCCCTTCTTGATCTTGTCGACGCAGTCCATGCCCTTGGTCACCTTGCCCCACACCGTGTACTTGCTGTCGAGGAAGTTCGAGTCCTTCAACACGATGAAGAACTGGCTCTGCGCGCTGTTGGGGTCGTTGGTGCGGGCCATCGAGACCGTGCCACGCACGTGCGGTTCCTTGCTGAACTCGGCCGGCAGTTTGTCGCCCATGCCGCCCATACCGGTGCCCTGGGGGTCGCCGGTCTGCGCCATGAATCCATCGATCACGCGGTGGAAGACGATGCCGTCGTACTTGGCGGCGCGTGCCAGCGCCTTGATCTGGGCCACGTGCTTGGGAGCGAGGTCCGGCCGCATCTCGATCACGACCCGACAATTGTCCTTGAGGTCGATGTAGAGGGTGTTCTCTTTGTTCTGGGCCGAGGCCGGCTGAACGAAGGGAAGGGCGGCGAAGGAGAAGGCGAGGGCGAAAGCCAGTGCTGTGCGTGTCTGCATGGCGGCGGACCTTGGACGGGCAACGCCTGAAACACAAGAGTGCGCATTGCGTTTCCATTGTTGCACGCGGGCGGCGGAAATTGCCCGAGGTGTGCATTGAATGCCGTGGCGTTCGGCCCGACGACGCGCCAAAGTGTGCAGACGGCCGGTGTTGGGGTCGGCGGTTGCGCCGGTTTACGGTCGTGTGTGGCGATGCGTATTTGGGAAGTCATAGTTAAACGGATATTCGGATGACCGCCCAGAGCGGCGGGGGGCAGCCCGATAACGAGGGGCGTTCCCCCACAAGTTCGGTTCTAGAGCGACCGGCCGTTCCCGCTTCGGGAGCGCGCGCCGCGTTGCGTCCGCTCGCCGAACTGTTTCCGCTCGGGCCCGATACCGCGCGGGCCACGTCGATGCACGAGGCCTGGCAGGCCTTCGCTGCCGAAAAGGATGGTGCCGTGCGAGCGGCGCTGCTGCCCGAACGGTCGCCGCCGGAGATCGCCTATGCCGTGGGCGAGATCGTTCACTCCTTCTTCCGCTCGCGCACTCTCACTCTCACAAGCTTCGAGCTTCGCCGGATTGTCGCTGAACTGCTCGAGGTCTACGCGCCGGCGCCGGTAATACCCGCTCCTGCGGCAAGGCCCGTCTCCGAGCAACCGCCTGTTGCGCCCGCTGCGAGGCCCGCGCCCCCCGAAACCACCATCGCACCTGTCGCTGCACCAACGCCGCCAAGAGCCGACGTGAGGGCCGGACCTGGCGCCGTCGTCAGCTTTGCGTCCGAGCCTGCGGCCGCACCGTGGGAAGGCGAGGAGCGTCGCTCGTCGGAGCCGACGGTTCCCGACAGCATCTTCGAGCCGCCACCCTCCCAACTGGTGAGCCTGCTCGGCCGCGAGGACGCCGCTTTCGACCGCCTGCTCTCGACCGTGCTTGATAATGCGCGTCATCTGCTCGGGGGCATTCGCGACCGTGCCGTCGCGCGCGCGGCGATCCTGCAGGCGATCGATCGGGTCGCCGGAGACGAGGGCGAAATGCTGTCGCCCGAGACGCGCCAGCGGCTTGCCCTGTTCGCGCGCACCGAGCTGACCGGGCTCGGCCTGATCGACCGGCTGTGGGCCGACCCGACGGTGCACGCCATTTTCGTCAACGGTCCGGGCACCGTGCTGGTCGAGCGCAACGGCCAGGTCGAGCCATCTAAGGAAGCCTTCCGCGACGAGGCGCATCTCGTCGAACTGCTGGGTCACCTGATGCCGCGGCCGGCGTCCGGCGTGGCGCAGTTCAGCCTGCGTGACGGCGGCACCGGCACGGCGGTCTTCCCGCCGGCGGCACCGCGCGGACCGGTGGTGACGATCCGCCGCGCCGAGCCCGGCCTGGCGACGTTCGATCGCCTGATCGTGGCCGATGTGCTCGATCGCCGCATGGCCGACCTGCTGCGGCTGGGTGCCCATTGCCGCCTCAACATACTGGTCGCGGGCCCGCCGGGTTCCGGCAAGAGCGCGCTGCTGGCCGCCCTGGTGCGCGATCGCGAGCAGGCGCGCGTCGTGACGGTGGCGCGCAATCGCATCTTCCGCCGGCCGGCTGCATCGAAGGTCGAACTCGTGGCGGTACCCGGGGTGACGCCGCTGGCGACGCTGATCGGCGCTGGCGCAGGACTGCAGCCCGACCTGCTGGTGGTGGATTCCGTCCAGCTCGAGGACGTGCCCGCCCTCGTGGAACGCTTGGCGCGGTCGCGCGGCACGGTGGCCGCCGTCGAGCCCGAATCGCTCGCCTTCGGCCTTTCCCAGTCGGTCGACCTCGTTCTGCGGCTCGGCCGGGGCCGGGACGGCCAGTATCGGGTGGCCGCGATGCTCGACGGCAAGGGCAATGCGATGTTCGTGCACGAGGAGGGCGGCTTCCGCCGACGCAGCACGACGCCGTCTTTCGCCGCGACCGTCGGCGGGCTGGGGCTCGGCGAAGCGCTGGCCAGCATCCTGCGCTGATCCCCCCGATCCGATTTTTCCGAGTGCGACCGGCCGCCACATACCGAGCGGGGTCGAAAACCCGTTACCACCCACTCCTATATCTGGTACTAACCGCTTTGAATTGCGGGGGATTTTGCGGGTCGGAACCCACCAGAAGGGGGGCCCGCTGAAGGGACGGTTGCATGATCGGCAAGCGCGTTTTGGGCCTTCTTGGATTGGCGGCGGCGGCCTTGGGTTTTGCCGGGCCGGTCGCAGCGCAGCAGCCGGTGATCGGCGTGCCGCACGACTGGCAGATGGGCTTCCCGGCCTCGTTCACGCCGGTCATGGAGCGTGTCGCCTCGCTGCACGATCTGCTGCTCGTCATCATCACGCTGATCTCGCTCTTCGTGCTGGCGCTGCTGATCTACGTGATGTTCCGCTTCCACGCCTCGCGTAATCCCCAGGCAACGACGGTCACGCACAACACCACCCTCGAAATCGCCTGGACGATCATCCCGATCCTGATCCTGGTCGTGATCGCCATTCCGTCCTTCCGCCTGCTCTATTACGGAGACAAGGCGGTCGATGCAGCGATGACCATCAAGGTCACCGGCCGGCAGTGGTACTGGTCCTACGAATACCCCGACTTCGGCAACTTCCAGGTCGACAGCCGCATCCTCTCGGAGGCCGATCGCGCCAAGCTCAAGCCCAACGAGCCCAGGCTGCTGGCGGTCGACGAGGACATGGTGATCCCGGCCAACACGACGGTCCGCATCATCGGCACCGGTGCCGACTCGATGCACGGCTGGACGGTGTGGGGCTTCGGCATCAAGAAGACAGTGATCCCCGGTCGCCTCAACGAAGGTTGGATCAACGTCCCCAAGGAAGGCATCTATTTCGGCCAGTGCTCGCAGATCTGTGGCAACGGCCACTCCTACATGCCGATCGCTGTGCGCGTGGTGTCCAAACCCGAGTTCGACAAGTGGGTCGAACAGAAGAAGAAGGCCGCCGGTCTGGCGCCCGATCGGGCACCCGCGACCGATTTCGCTTCCGCCACCGTTCCCGCCAACCGCTAAGCGCTTCTCCCCAGGAGACATAAGAAATGGCTACCGCGCACGGCGCCGCCCATCACGGCCACGATCACAGCCACGACCATCACACGCCAACCGGCCTAAAGCGCTGGCTGTACAGCACCAACCACAAGGACATCGGCACGATGTACCTTGTGTTCTCGATCTTCGCCGCCCTGATCGGCGCGAGCTTCTCGGTGCTGATGCGCATGGAGCTGCTGCAGCCCGGCGTTCAGTTCTTCAACAACCCGGACGGCACGCCGAACGGCCATCTCTGGAACACCGTCGTCACCGCGCACGGCCTGATCATGGTGTTCTTCGTGGTCATGCCGGCGCTGATCGGCGGCTTCGGCAACTGGTTCGTGCCGCTGATGATCGGGGCGCCCGACATGGCGTTCCCACGCATGAACAACATCAGCTTCTGGCTGTTGCCTCCGGCCTTCATCCTGCTGCTGATGTCTGCCCTGGTCGGCGGCGGCGTCGGCACCGGCTGGACCATTTACGTACCGCTATCCACCCAGCAGGGCGCGGGCATGGATCTGGCGATCTTCTCGCTGCACATCGCCGGCGCCAGCTCGATCCTCGGTGCGATCAATTTCATCACCACGATCCTCAACATGCGGGCGCCGGGCATGACGCTGCACCGCATGCCGCTGTTCGCCTGGTCGATCCTGGTGACGGCGTTCCTGCTGCTGCTCGCCCTGCCGGTGCTCGCCGGCGCGATCACCATGCTGCTGACCGACCGCAACT
>CAYZQZ010000354.1:0-4746 GCA_964480235.1 uncultured Reyranella sp.
AAGGCCGGAGCCTGCGGCAGGCGACTCCCCGGGATCAAGTGCCGCGTCGCGATGCCCGCCGCGCGCCGCGATGGCCGCGAAGGCGTCGCCCCCGGAGCCGGGGCGGGGTAGTCTCCTCGCATCCGGTCCAGGATGGCCGGTTCGGGAAAGGCGGCGTTCCGGCAGTGGGTAGTGACACCTCATCTGAGGCGCAAGCTCCAGGTCCGGTCGGGGAGCCGAGCCTGCGGGCCATCGCGATGCCCGCCGACACCAACCCCAATGGCGATATTTTCGGGGGCTGGCTGCTGTCGCAGATGGATCTGGCCGGCGGCAATTTCGCCGGCCAGCGTGCGCGCGGCCGGGTCGCGACCGTCGCGGTCACGGCCATGACGTTCCACCTGCCGGTCTTCGTCGGCGACGAGGTCAGTTGCCATTGCGCGCTGCTGCGTGCCGGTCGCACCTCGATGACCGTGCGCATCGAGACCTGGGTGCGGCGGCGCGATGGCGGCGGCGTGGTGAAGGTCACCGAGGGCATCTTCACCTATGTGGCGATCGGGACCGACCGGCGCCCGCGCCCGATCGATCCGGTCTGAACGCGCCGATGGCCGAGACCCCGGTTTCGCGCGGCGCCGCGACGCGCAAGGGCATCGCGATCGCCGTTCTCGCCATCACCATGTTCGCGGCGCTCGACGTGAGAAGCAAGATCCTCGGCCAGCAGATGTCGGTCGTGCAGATCATCTGGGTCCGGTCGCTGATCTTCCTGCCGCTGGCGCTGGCCTTCGCGTGGCGCCCGGGGGTGGGCCTGGCCTGGCGCAGCGGCATGCCCTGGCTGCAGACCTTCCGCGTCGTGCTGCTGCTGGTCGAGATGTGGTTCTTCCTGTCGGCCTTCGCGCTGGTGCCGCTGGCCGATGCGCATGCCATCGGGGCCTCGGCGCCGCTGCTGGTCACGGCGCTGTCGGTGCCGTTCCTCGGCGAGAAGGTCGGATGGCGGCGCTGGGCGGCGGTCGGCACGGGGTTCGCCGGCATGCTCATGATCGTGCGGCCGGGCTTCGCCGATTTCAGCTGGGCGATGCTCTATGCGGTGGCCGGGGCGACGTTGTGGGCGGTCTACCAGATCGTCCTGAAGATCGTGGGACGCACCGACAGCGCGACCACCACCGGCGTCTGGACGGCGGTGCTCAGCGCCGTCTTCACGTCGCTGCTGGGCCCGTTCGTCTGGACGCCGCCGGATGCCACCGGATGGACCCTGCTGGTCGTCGCGGCGCTGGTCGGCGGGGTCAGCCATATCGTCTATTCGCGCGCCTTCAACCTGGCGCCGGCTTCGGTGCTGCAGCCCTTCACCTATCTGCTGCTGGTCTATGCCGCGGTGTTCGGCTGGCTGATCTTCGGCGACGTTCCCGACCGCTGGCCCGTGGCGGGGGCGGCGCTGATCGTCAGCAGCGGCCTCTACACCTTCCATCGCGAGCGCGTGCGGGCGGCGCGGGTGGCGGCGCCATGACTGCGGGCGCGTCGGCGCGCCGGGGCGTCCTGGTGGTGGTGGCCGCGATCACGCTGTTCGCCTGCGTCGACGTGCTCAGCAAGATGCTGGGCCAGCGGATGCCCGTGGCGATCGTGATCTGGGCCCGGTTCGTCCTGTTCGTGCCGATCGCCCTGGCGCTGGCGTGGCGGCCGGGGCGCGGCATCGTCTGGCGCAGCGGGCAACCCTGGCTGCAAGTGCTGCGTTCGGTGATGCTGCCGCTCCAGATGGGGTTGTTCATCTCGGCCTTCGCGGCGCTGCCGCTCGCCGATGTCCACGCCGTCGGGTCCGCGGCGCCCCTGCTGGTCACGGCGCTCTCCGTGCCGCTGCTCGGCGAACATGTGGACTGGCGGCGCTGGTGCGCGGTGCTGGCGGGATTCGCCGGCGTGCTGCTGATCGTTCGTCCCGGCTTCGCGGAGATCACGCTGCCGATCCTCTATGTCGTCGGCGGCACGTCGCTATGGGCCTGCTACCAGATCGTGCTGAAGGTCGTGGGGCGGACCGACAATGCCGTCACGTCGGGCGTTTGGTCGGCGGTGATCGGCAGCGTGGTGACGTCGGTCGCGGCCTGGTTTGCGTGGACGCCGCCGGATGCTTCGGGCTGGGGGCTGCTCGCGGCGGCGGCGCTGGTCGGCGGGCTGGGCCATATCGTCTATTCGCGCGCCTTCAACCTGGCCCCGGCCTCGACGCTGCAGCCGTTCAATTATCTGCTGCTGGTCTATGGCGCGTTCTTCGGCTGGCTGGTCTTCGGCGACGTTCCCGATCCGCGGACGATCGCCGGCGCGACGATCGTCGTGTGCGCCGGCCTCTACACGTTCCGCAGGGCGCAGGCCTGAGCGCGGGCCCCGGAAACGGAAAGGGCCGCGCCTCGCGGCGCGGCCCCGTCTTCCGTCGTCGCAGGACGCGTCAGACCGAGTAGTACATCGCGTACTCGATCGGGTGCGGCGTGTGCTCGAACGCGTAGACCTCTTCCCACTTCAGTTCCATGTACGCCTCGATCATGTCCTGGGTGAACACGTCGCCGGCGAGCAGGAACTTGTGGTCCTTCTCCAGGTTCTCCAGCGCCTCGCGCAGCGAGCCGCAGACCTGCGGCACCTGCTTGAGTTCGGCCGGAGGCAGGTCGTAGAGGTTCTTGTCCATCGGGTCGCCCGGATGGATCTTGTTCTTGATGCCGTCCAGGCCGGCCATCATCATCGCGGCGAAGCCCAGGTACGGGTTCGCGCCCGGATCGGGGAAGCGCACCTCGACGCGCTTGCCCTTCGGCGAGGCCGCATACGGGATGCGGCACGAGGCCGAGCGGTTACGCGAGGAGTAGGCCAGCAGCACCGGCGCCTCGAAGCCCGGGATGACGCGCTTGTAGGAGTTGGTGCTGGCGTTGGTGAAGGCGTTCAGCGCCTTGGCGTGCTTGATGATGCCGCCGATGTAGTACAGCGCCGTCTCGCTGAGGTCGGCATAGCCCGAACCCGCGAACAGCGGCTTGCCGTCCTTCCAGATCGACTGGTGGGTGTGCATGCCCGAGCCGTTGTCGCCGTAGATCGGCTTCGGCATGAAGGTCAGCGACTTGCCGTAGCTGTGGGCGACGTTGTGCAGCGAGTACTTGTACTTCTGCACGTTGTCGGCGGTCTTCACCAGGGTGTCGAAGCGGAAGCCGAGCTCGTTCTGGCTGGGCGCCACCTCGTGATGGTGGATTTCCATGACCAGGCCCATCTCGGTCGCGACCGACATCATCTCGGCGCGCAGGTCGTTATGGCTGTCGACCGGCTGGACGGGGAAGTAGCCGCCCTTGACGCCCGGACGGTGGCCCATGTTGCCGCCTTCGTACTCGGCGCCGCTGTTCCACGGCGACTCGGACGACTGGATCTTGAAGAAGCTGCCGCCCATCTGGACGTCGAAGCGGACGTCATCGAACACGAAGAACTCGAGCTCGGGGCCGAACACGGCGGTATCGCCGACGCCCGACGACTTCAGGAAGGCCTCGGCGCGCTTGGCCGTCGAGCGCGGGCAACGCGCGTAGAGCTGGCCGGTCGAGGGTTCGACGACGTCGCAGCTGATGATCAGCGTGGTCTGGGCGGCGAAGGGGTCGAGGACGGCAGTGGAGGGATCGGGCATCAGGATCATGTCCGACTCGTTGATCGCCTTCCAACCCGCGATCGAGGAGCCGTCGAACATCACGCCGTCGACGAACGTGCCTTCATCGGTGGCCGAGGCCATGCGCGCCGTATGCTGCCACTTGCCGCGAGGGTCGGTGAAGCGGAAGTCAACGAACTTGACGTCCTTCTCCTTCATCATCGCGAGAACTTGTTTAGCGTCCATAATACGATCGTCCCTCTTCTGTGGTTGGTCCTCAGCCCCCAAAGGCAGAGGTGTCATACGGCGGCGTCACCGCGCTCGCCAGTACGAATTCGAATGGCATCGTCGATCCCCGACACGAAGATCTTGCCGTCGCCGATGCGGCCGGTATGCGCCGAGCTGCGGATCGCCTCGACGGCCTTCTCGACCATCTCATCCTCGATGATCAATTCGATCTTCACCTTGGGCAGGAAGTCGACCACATACTCGGCGCCGCGATAGAGCTCGGTGTGACCCTTCTGGCGGCCGAAGCCCTTGGCCTCAAGCACCGTGATGCCCTTGAGGCCGATCTGGTTGAGGGCGTCTTTGACCTCGTCGAGTTTGAAGGGCTTGATGATCGCTTCGATCTTCTTCATTTGCTTAAACCACTCCGCATGCAGGCGCATCGGCGCCGCCGCCTCAAGACAGCCCGTACAGCGCAAAGGAAGCACGTTTGATGCCAGTAATTTCCACAGATTTGAAGATGGAAATCCGCGCTGAAATGCCCGCTGTTTAGGCGAAGTGGATTCCAATTAGGCAAAAAACTGCCGGTAAAACGAACAGACAACGGAACCTCAATGAAACCCGCAAACTCCCTGATGTCCGGCCTGGGCACGACCGTCTTTGAGGTGATGTCGGGGCTCGCCCGCCAGTATCAGTCGGTCAATCTCGGCCAAGGCTTTCCCGACGACAAAGGTCCGGAGGAGGTGCGCCAGGCGGCGGCCGAATTCCTGCTCAACGGCCACAACCAGTACCCGCCGATGATGGGGATTCCGGAACTGCGCCAGGCCGTGGCCGATCATGCCCGTCGTTTCCAGGGGCTCACGGTCGATTGGCAGAGCGAGGTGCTGATCACCTCGGGGGCAACCGAGGCGCTGGGCGATTGCCTGTTCGGCCTGATCGAACCCGGCGACGAGGTGGTG
>CAYZQZ010000355.1:0-4744 GCA_964480235.1 uncultured Reyranella sp.
GATTCACCAATGAGTCGGCATCCTATCACGACTTCGTACCCGCGATGGTCGAGGCCTGCCGCGGCGGAGTCGAGACGATGAGCTGGCTGCTCGCCGACCACCGTGCGATCCGTCGCTACGGCATGGGAGCAATCGGACCGGCACCGCTGCCACTGAGGCCGCACCTGCGCAGCGGCTACCTGCTGCGTGCCGACAACTGGCGCGAGCTTGCGGCCGGGATCGCCGTCGACCCTGGGACGCTTGAGGAAACCATCGCGAAGTTCAACGCCAACGCTGCACGCGGCGAGGATCCCGATTTTGGCAAGGGCACGGATGCCTATCACCGTTTCAACGGCGACCCCACCCACGCACCAAATCCCTGCCTGGCGCCGCTCGCCAAACCGCCCTTCTATGCGATGAAGATGATCCCGGGTGACATCGGTACCTTCCTGGGGCTCAGGGTCGACGGCAACGCCCGCGTCCTGGATCGCGAGGGCCGGCCGATCGGAGGGCTTTATGCGGCCGGAAACGACATGACGAGCGTCATGGGCGGTACCTATCCGGGAGCGGGCATCACCATTGGCCCAGCCCTTACCTTCGGCTATATCGCAGCTCGTCACGCGGCCATCGCCGACCGCTAACGCATTCTCGGTCCATGAAAGCAGTATTCATGTCGCAGATCACGCCCGTCATCCTGGTTGGAGGCTCCGGCAAGCGACTGTGGCCGCTGTCGCGCGAGAGCATGCCCAAGCAGTTCGTGCCCCTGCTCGGCAAGCAGTCGACCTTCCAGCAGACGCTGCTGCGGGTCGCCGATCGCAGCCTGTTCGGCCGGCCCGTGATCGCCACCAACGACGCCTACCGCTTCATGGCCGAAAGCCAGGCCCGCGAGGTCGGCATGGAAATCGACATCCTGGTCGAGCCGTCGCGCCGCGATTCCGGCCCGGCGATGGCCGCAGCGGCGGCCTATACGCGCAATCTCGGAGCCGGTGCCGTGCTGGCGCTCGCCTCCGACCATCTGGTGATCGGCGCCGAGGAATTCCTCGCCGGCTGCCGCGAGGGTCTCGTCGCCGTCCAGCAGGGCGGCATTGTCACGTTCGGCATCCCGCCGACCGAGCCCAAGACCGACTACGGCTATATTCGTCCAGGTGTCGAGCATATCGGCGCGGTGCAGAAGGTTGCGGCCTTCGTCGAGAAGCCCAATGCCCAGACCGCGCTGCGCTACATCGCCGAGGGCCTGTTGTGGAACAGCGGAAACTTCCTGTTCCCGCCGGCGTTGCTGCTATCGGAGATGGCGCGCTTCGAGCCGGCCATGGCCGCGGCCGCCGAGGAAGCCGTCGCCAAGGCGAAGAAGGTCGGCTCGACCGTGTTCCTCGACGCCGAGGCGTTCGGCAAGGCGCCGGCCAAGTCGATCGACTACGCCGTCATGGAACGCACCGACAAGTGCTGGGTGGTGCCGGCCAGGTTCCGCTGGTCCGACCTCGGGACCTGGGACGCCCTGCTCGATGTCGGCGAAGCCGACAGCGCGGGCAACGTTACCGAGGGACCGGTGGAGATCGACCACGTTCGCAATTCCTACATCCGCTCCGATGGCCCACTGACCGCCGTGATCGGCGTCGAGGAGGTCGTCGTCGTGGCCATGAACGATGCGGTTCTCGTGGGCCATCGTGACAACCTGCCCCGCCTGAAGGACGTCGTTCAGCGCATGTCCGACGGCAAGCACAAGGCCGCGACGGAGCATGTGGTCATGCATCGCCCGTGGGGCAGTTACCAGGACATCGACCGCGGCGCGCGCTTTCGCGCGAAGCGGCTGACCGTCGTCCCCAAAGGCAAGCTCAGCCTGCAGAGCCACAAGAGGCGCGCCGAGCACTGGGTGGTCGTGAAGGGGGTCGCCGAGGTGACGCTCGACGGCAAGATCATGACCCTGCATGAGAACGAGTCGATCTACATCCCGATGGGCGGCATCCATCGGCTGGCCAATCCGGGCAGCGAGCCGCTCGAAGTCGTCGAAGTGCAGACCGGCGACTATCTCGAGGAAGACGACATCACGCGATACGAAGACATATACGCGAGGGTCTAGACGGGCAGCCTAGCTGCCCTTCTTCGGCGTTCGATCGAACACGATCGGCTTGGGTCGGCTCAGCGCCTTGCCGACATGCACCAGGAGACTGCGCAAGAGCATCGCCACCTGCCCGGCGACAAAGCGCAGCAACACCACGGCAAACCGCCCCGGCGGCATCTCGCCGTCGCGAATGAAATTGTGCCCTGCCCGCAGGAACGTCGTGGCGCACAACAGCACCCAGGCAAGCGTCACGAAGAAGACCAGCCACAGCGTGGGCTTCAGGGCCGGCGCCAGCAGGCCAGCCAGGATGCCCGATACGATGCCGATCAGCAGCACCGGCTGATTGAGCGCCATGCAAAGGTGCAGCAATGCCGCGAGCTTGGCCGATAGGGTGATATCGCGGCTCCTCAGGATCGGCCAGACCATGCGCAGGCCGACGTGCCTGAACCCATCCTGCCAACGCTGCTGCTGCCGCAGCCAGGTCTTGCGGTCGGCCGGCAGTTCGCCGGGCACAGCCACACTGACCAAGAATACGGAGCGCCAGCCCTTCACCCAACCGCGATAGGTGAGATCGAGATCCTCGGTGACGGTATCGCCTTTCCAGCCTCCGCCGGCCTCGATCGCGGCGCGCTGCCAGATGCCGCAGGTGCCGTTGAACGGCAGCGGATGCCCCGCCCAATAGCGCGTCGCCTGTTCCATGCCGAGATGCGCGTCGAGCGTGACCATTTGCATCTCGGTGAGTGCATTCTCGTGTGGATTCAGGAAATCGAAACGCGCCTGCACGAAGGCAGTCTGTGGCTTGACAACGAAGACCCGCATGCAGGTGCGCAGGAAATCTGCCGGCGGGACGTAGTCGACGTCGAAAATTGCGAAGTAATCATGCGGAGTCTGCTGCATGGCTTCGTGCAGGGCTCCGCCCTTGAAGCCGCTACGGTCGGTACGCTGCAGGGCCACGACGTCGAAGCCCTGGGCGCGCAGCTCGGCCGCTACGGTGCGCGCGAGTGCGGCTGTCTCGTCGGTGCTGTCGTCGAGGATCTGAATGTGGAGCTTGTCCCTCGGCCAATCGAGCGCAGCGGCGGCTTCGACGCCCCTGCGAAGCACCGGGCCTTCGTTGAAGGAAGGGATCTGCACGACGACGTGCGGCAGTTCCGAGTCGGGCGGCAGCGGCGTCGAGAGCAGGTCCTCCTCGCGCTCGAGCGCCTTGGCCCGCAGCCGGTGATTCAGCACCACCATATAGAGCAGACTGCCAATGAAGGCCGCCAGCAGCACGCAACAGCCGAGGAAACCTGCGGCGAAGAGCAGCGCCAGCGTGTTGACGACGACCATGGCGCCTCAGGCCCCCGTTTTGGGCGTACGGCTGAACTCGCTCTTGCGACCCAGGGCCGCCATCAGGATCGGCGCGGTGTTGGCGAAGGCGAGATAAACCAGCACGAACGGCACGCTCGCCGCGGTGACGAAGTACTCGACGATGTTGCCGCGCTTCAACCGCCAGAAAGCCCCCCATGTCATGCCGAAGAGAACCGTCAGGGCAGCCACGATCCACAGCCAACCGAGGAACCGGAAGAACCCGATCAGATGGCCATGGCCCAGAATCGACACCACCAACGCCACGATACCCACCGCCAGGACGGGGAAGATGAGTTGCTGCATGAGCGCGACGGTCGTCGTGAACTTGGCCTCGTCGGACCACGGCGAGCCCCAGACTTCGGGCAGAAGCTTACGTGCGACCTGGACAAACCCCTTCGACCATCGGCTCTGTTGGACGCCAAAATCGTCGAGTTTCTGCGGCAACTCCCCCACGACATGCGGTTCCATCAGGAACACGCCGTTCCAGCCCCTCAAATGGGTGCGCAGAACCAGGTCGAGATCCTCCGACAGCGTGTCGTGCGACCATCCCCCGGCCTCGTCGATCGCGGCGCGGCGCCAGATTCCGCCGGTGCCGTTGAACTGAAACGGTACGCCACGGCGCGCGCGGACATCCTGCTCGACGGCGAAGTGGGCATCCTGCATCAGCCGCTGCGCGCGGGTCAGCCAATTGCGGTCGCCGTTGCCCCATTCGATTCGCGTCTGCACGAACGCCGCCTTGGGATGGGCCAGCATCGCGTCCATCGCCCG
Source organism: uncultured Reyranella sp. (assembly GCA_964480235.1). Lineage (GTDB taxonomy): Bacteria > Pseudomonadota > Alphaproteobacteria > Reyranellales > Reyranellaceae > Reyranella. The sequence goes on from CAYZQZ010000355.1 coordinate 4,154, forward strand.
TCGCAGCCAGTCCGGTGACGGCACGAAGTCAGCGTCGAATACGGCGACGTAGGGCGCGTCACAGTGTGTCATGCCGTATTCCAGCGCGCCGGCCTTGAAGCCGCTGCGGTCACTGCGTCGAATATGCTCGATATCGGCGCCGTCGCGCTGCAGACGGGCAATCACGTGCCGGGCAATGTCGGGTGTCAGATCGGTGCTGTCGTCCAGAAGCTGAATCTTGACGCGGTCGCGCGGCCAGTCGAGGGAAGCGGCCGCCGTCAGGGCCCGCTCGACCACCGCCGGTTCGTTGAAAACCGGGATCTGGACCAACACCCGTGGCAGGTCGTCGGGCAGCCCCGGCAGCGCCTCCTGCTCCTCCGGCAGCGACCAGAACCACCACAGCAGATAGAGGAAATAGCCTGCGATGGCGAAAGTGACGACGAAACAGACGAATACGACGAGGTCGACGGCCGACAGCAACACCTTCGGCCCCGGTCAGTGGTAATGGATCGGCACTTCGAAGCAGCGCCCGTCCTCGATGTGGAGGCGGCGCGTCGCCACGTCGAAGATGCGTTCATCGTGTGTCGACAGGACTACGGCGCACTTCGCGCG
>CAYZQZ010000356.1:0-4730 GCA_964480235.1 uncultured Reyranella sp.
GATCTCGCCGATCGGCTGGCGCTTCGCCTGGGAGCCAAGAACGTGATCCGGCTGGCGCCGCGCGACAGCCACCTGCCCGATCGCGTGCAGGTACCCGCCCCCCTTTCCACGCCGGTTCCCGACGGTGCCTGGGCGAGAATCGCCGGAATGAAGGGAGTGCGACCGACGCGGCTGCTGCAGCGGCCCGAACCGATCGACGTCACCGCGCTGATGCCCGACGAGCCGCCGCGGCAGTTCCTGTGGCGGCGCCATGCCCACCGCCTCGTGCGGGTCGAAGGCCCCGAGCGGATCGCCGACGAATGGTGGCGGCCGCGGACCAGCGGCCAGGTGATGCCGGCCAACATCGTGCCGCCAGTGCGCGACTACTACCGCGTCGAGGACAATGACGGCGGCCGCTTCTGGCTGTTCCGCGACGGTCCGCTGAACGGCGCCAAGTGGTTCCTGCACGGGTTTTGTGCGTGAGCCGCCATGCCGTATGCCGAGCCCCCCTACGCCGAATTGCAGGTCACGACCAATTACAGCTTCCTGCGCAGCGGCTCGCATCCGGGCGAGTTGGTCGCACAGGCGATCAGGCTCGGCCATAACGCCATCGGCATCGCCGACCGCAACACCCTGGCCGGCGTCGTTCGCGCCTATTCGGCGGTGAGGGATTTCTACGAAGAAACCGCCATCCCCCGGGAAAGCTGGATCAAGCTGCTGGTCGGTGCACGCCTGGAAACGATCGACGGCTATTCGCTGCTCGCCTATCCGATGAATCTCGACGGCTACAAGCGGCTGTCGCGCATGCTGAGCGAGGGAAACAGGGAAGCCGCCAAGGGCGAATGCGATCTCACCTTCGCGCATATCGAGAAATACGCCGAAGACATCCTCGCCATCGTACTGCCGCCGCGCAAAGTCGACGATCCGGCCTTCCAGGAGCGGCTGCGCAAACTCGCGCAGCTGTTCCGCGGCCGCTGCTATCTCGCCGGCGCCATGTTGTTCCGCGGCAACGACGCCGAACGGCTGGCCGTCCTCGACAATCTCGCGACGCAGACGAAGACCAGGCTGGTCGCCACCAACGACGTGCACTATCACACGCCCGAGCGGCGCGCCCTGCACGACGTCGTCACCGCCATTCGCCTGAAATGCACTGTCGAGGAGCTGGGCTTCCGCCGCTTCTCCTCGGCCGAGCGGCACCTGAAACCGGCGGAAGAGATGCGGCGCCTCTTCCGCAAGCATCCGCATGCGCTGGAGCGCGTCCAGGAGATCGTCGGACGTTGCCGCTTCTCACTCGACCAGCTCACCTACCAGTACCCGATCATGTACGAAGGCGGCGAAACGCCGATGCAGAAGCTCGAGCGGCTTGTCTGGAAAGGCGTGACGTTCCGCTTCCCCGACGGTCCTTCGGACAAGATCCTCAACAATCTCCGGAAAGAATTCGCCCTGATCGAGGAAAAGGGCATCGCGCCCTACTTCCTGACCGTCCACGAGATCGTCGAGAAGGCGCGCGAGATGGGCATCCTCTGCCAGGGCCGCGGGTCGGCGGCAAATTCGACGGTCTGCTACTGCCTGCGCATCACCGAGGTCGACACCAACAAGGGTGAAGTGCTGTTCGAGCGCTTCCTGTCCAACGAACGCAACGAACCTCCCGACATCGACGTGGATTTCGAGCACGAGCGGCGGGAGGAGATCATTCAGTGGATCTACAACGAAAAGGGCCGGGAACGCGCCGCCCTCGCCGCGACCGTGATCGCCTATCGCAGCCGCAGCGCCATCCGCGACGTCGGCAAGGCGCTCGGCCTATCACCCGATACGGTAGGCGTCATGGCCGACACGGTCTGGGGGTCGGGCGGCAGCGGCATCGACCGGCGCCACGTCCGGGAGGCCGGTCTCGACGCCCAGGATCCGCGCCTGGCGCTTGCCCTGGAATTGTCGGTCACGCTGATCGGTTTCCCCCGCCATCTTTCGCAGCATGTCGGCGGTTTCGTGCTGACCGACGGTCGGCTCGACGAACTGGTGCCGATCCAGAACGCGGCGATGGAAGACCGCACCGTCGTCGAATGGGACAAGGACGATCTCGACGCGCTCAAGATCTACAAGGTCGACGTGCTGGCGCTCGGCATGCTGACGGCGCTGCGCAAGAGCTTCGACCTGATCGAGCGGCATTATGGCGAGGCGCACGATCTCGGCATGCCGACGACCGATCCCGAGGTCTACGAGATGCTGTGCAAGGCCGACTCGGTCGGCGTGTTCCAGGTCGAAAGCCGGGCGCAGATGTCGATGCTGCCGCGCCTCAAGCCGCGCGATTACTACGATCTCGTGGTCGAGGTGGCGATCGTGCGGCCTGGCCCGATCCAGGGCGGCATGGTGCATCCCTACCTGAAGAACCGCGACCTCGGTGAAGACAAGATCGCTTTTCCGAGGGACCGCGACAACAAGCTGAAGAACATCCTGAAACGCACCAAAGGAGTGCCGCTGTTCCAGGAGCAGGCGATGCAGATCGCCATCGACTGTGCAGGCTTCAGTCCTGCCAAGGCCGACAAGCTCCGCCGGGCCATGGCGACTTTCCGGCGTGCCGGCTTCATCCACACGCTCAAGCAGGAATTCATCGATGGAATGCTGAAGAACGACTACGAGCGCGAGTTCGCCGAGCGCTGCTTCAGGCAGATCGAAGGGTTCGGCGAATACGGCTTCCCGGAGAGTCACGCCGCGAGCTTCGCGATCCTGGTCTATGCCTCGTCCTGGGTGAAGTGGTACCACCCCGAGGTCTTCTGCGCGGCGCTGCTCAACTCCCAGCCGATGGGTTTCTACGCTCCGGCCCAGCTCGTGCGCGACGCACGCGAGCATGGCGTCGAGGTGCGGCCGCCCGACATCAACGCCAGCGACTGGGACAGCACGCTGGAAAAGACCTGGGGCCCCAGATGCGCCCTGCGGCTGGGCTTCCATCAGGTGAGCGGCCTGAAGGAAGAAGACATGAAGCGCTTCGTCGAGCGTCGGGGAGCGGTAGCTTATCGCGATCCGGCCGACGTGTGGCGGCGCGGCGGGCTCAACAAGCGGCAGATCCTGATTCTCGCGCGGGCCGACGCTTTCGCCTCGATGGGACTGTCGCGGCGCGACGTGTTGTGGGCAGTGCGCACCTTCTCCGAGGCATCGCTCCCCCTGCTGGAGCAGCGCCCGGCCCTGCGGGATCTCGAGCCGGCAGTGACGCTGCCCAGGCTCACCATGGGCGAACAGGTGGTCGACGACTATTCCTCTCTCTCGATGTCGTTGCGCGCCCATCCGCTCCAGCTTCTGCGACCGATGCTGACGGAGCGCCGCATGGCGGATTGCCGGAAGGTGCGCGAGGCCCGGACCGGCGATTCTTTGCAGTTGGCCGGGCTGGTGCTGGTGCGCCAGCGGCCAGGCACGGCTTCGGGCGTGGTCTTCGTTACCCTGGAGGACGAGTTCGGCATCGCCAATCTCGTGGTCTGGCCCAGGGTGTTCGAGACGTATCGCCGCATCGTCATGGGAGCGCGTCTGCTCGGCGTCGCCGGCAAGGTCCAGCGCGACGTGCAGAAAGACGGATCGCCCGGCCTGGTGATCCACGTCGTGGCAGAGCGGCTTTGGGACTGGTCGGCCGACCTCGATCGCATCGCCGATCTCGATGCGCATTTCGAGCTTCGACCGGGTCGCGGCGACCAGGCTCGCACCGACCGGCCCGACCCGCGTATGCAGGAAAGAGTGGACGTCCCGGAGGCCAACGCCACACGCCATCGCGCCGGCCGAAACCCACCCTACGATCGAAGCCGCATCCATCTCGACCGGCCGCAGATCCGCATCCACAGCCGCGACTTTCACTGACTTGATCCAAATCAAGGAATCGGCGCCGCCTTGCCTTCAGCCTCCCGTCACTTATTCGGAGGAGAAAATGCAAGGCAACGAATTCTATTACATGGTCCTGGTGCTCGGAGCGTTCGGCGCCTTTGGCCTCGCCGTCGCCATCGCCACCTTGCAATACAAGAGCTGGATCAAGCGCAACTAGAGGTCGGCGTAGACGCCGCGCTCGAATTCCTCGAACGCCTCCACGGCACGGGCATCGTAGAACGGCAGGAGTTGGGTGGCCCACACGCCGGTCACCTTTCTCGCCGGATCGATCCAGAAGTAGGAGTTGGCGAGCCCGCCCCAGGTCAAACTCTCGGCCGAACGGCGGCCCGGAAAGGCCTGGGGATTGATCATGAAGGTGAGCCCCCACTTCATGCCGTCGACGAAATTCATGTCGGCGCTGCGCGCCGGTATGTACGACTTGAGCGGCCGGCAGAGCACGCCGTCTTTCATCGAGTTCCGGTACATCAGCGCCACGGTCTCGGGCTTCAGGATGGGTGCCCCCCCCGCCAGCAGCGCGCGCGTGAACCTGAGATAGTCGCCCACCGTCGAATAAAGCGCGCCGCCGCCCTGGAACACCTCGGGCTCCTGGTTGAGTTCGTGGTCGGTGGCGGTGAAGCCGCCGCCCTCCTTGCGTACATGCACCGCCGCCTTGCGCAGCCGCATCTCCGGCGTGATCTTGAAGCCGGTATCGGCCATGCCGAGCGGCGCAAAGATCTTCTCCTTCATGTAGCGGTCGAGCTTCATGCCCGACGCCGCCTCCACCATGAAGCCCGCCCAGTCGATCGAGATCGAATAGCGCCACTGCTCGCCCGGATCGAACAGCAGCGGCGTCGACAGGGCTTCCATCGTCGCCGGCTTGAACGGCCCCTTGGCCTGGACGTAGCGGA
>CAYZQZ010000357.1:0-4717 GCA_964480235.1 uncultured Reyranella sp.
CCAATCGGGCAGCGGCAAGTCAACCTTGTTGCATATCGCGGGGCTGTTGGAACGGCCTGACGGCGGCGACGTCCTGGTCGATGGGCGTGCGGCAGCCGGCCAGAGCGATCGCGAGCGGACCACTTTGCGGCGACGCTTCCTGGGGTTCGTCTATCAGTATCATCATCTCTTGCCGGAGTTCTCCGCGCTCGAGAACGTGATGCTGCCGCAGATGCTGAACGGCTTGTCGCGGGCCGAGGCCAGGCTGCGCGCGGCCGAGCTTCTGGCGATGGTTCACCTGAAGGATCGCGGCGATCATCGGCCGGGCCGCCTGTCGGGCGGCGAGCAGCAGCGTGTGGCGATCGCCCGCGCCGTCGCCAATGCGCCGCGCGTGCTGCTGGCCGACGAACCCACGGGCAATCTCGATTCTGAAACTGCCGACGCGGTGTTCCGCCAACTGCTGGCGCTTGTGCGGGAGACCGGCATGGCGGCGCTGATCGCGACGCACAATCATGAACTTGCCGCGCGCATGGACCGCACGGTGCATCTCCGAGATGGCCAACTGTCTTAACGGGTCTATCGGTTCTCGACCGGGGAGACCCGTTGAACAGCAACAATTCCACGATCACCCAGGCGGCAGTTCATTCCCACCCACCCCGGATGACGGTGGTGGGCCCTGAATCACACCTCGCTTTCCACAACAGCGACGGGCAATAGTGGTTCGTGGCCATTGCCGATTTCGTCCATCTGAAAGTCCGGTCTGCCTATTCGCTCACGGAAGGAGCGAACAAGGTCGACAAGGTCGTGTCGCTTGCCAAGGAAGCGGCGATGCCGGCCGTCGCCGTCACCGATCATGGAAACCTGTTCGGTGCCCTGGAGTTCTCGCAGTATGCCTCCGGCGCCGGCATCCAGCCGATCGTCGGTTGCGACATCGCCGTTCGCCGCGAGGACGAGGGCGGCATTTCCACGGCCGGCAAGCTGCCGACCATCGATTGGCTGACCCTGCTGGTGCAGAACGAGCAAGGTTATCTCAATCTGATGCGGCTGGTGAGCCGGGCCCATCTGGATTTCAAGGTGGGCTCGCTCGCCGCTCTGCCACTGGCGGAGATCGATGGCCACACCGATGGCCTGCTGGCGATGACCGGTAGCGCTGGCAGCGCGCTGGGGCGTCTGCTGTCGGCCGGGCAGGGACCGGCGGCGATCCATCTGATCGAGCGGCTCGCGCGTTTGTTCGACAAGCGCCTCTACATCGAGTTGCAGCGCCATGGCGAGGACAGCGAGCGGCGCGTCGAAGGTCCCTTGCTCGACCTTGCCTACGCGAAGGGGCTTCCGATCGTTGCCACCAACGACGTGCACTTCCCGAAGAAGGCGATGTACGAGGCCCATGATGTGCTGCTCTGCATCGAGCAGGGTGTGCACATCGAGGATCCCAACCGGCGCCGTCTGACGCCGGAACACTACTTCAAGTCGGCTGTCGAGATGCGGGCGCTGTTCGCCGACCTGCCGGAGGCATGCGACAATACCCTCGTGGTGGCGCAGCGCTGTGCCTACATGCCCCAGCCGCGCAAACCGATCCTGCCGAGCTACACCAAGCTCGAAGGTCGATCCGAAGGCGAAGCGCTGCGCAATCTCGCGCAAAGCGGGCTCGATGAGTGGCGGGTGGCGGGCCGGCTGGCCGAAGGCATCGACTTCAAGCGCTACCAGGAACGGCTCGTCTACGAACTCGACATGATCGAGAAGATGGGCTTCGCCGGTTACTTCTTGATCGTCGCCGACTTCATTCAATGGGCCAAGGACAACGGCGTGCCGGTCGGGCCGGGGCGCGGTTCGGGCGCCGGTTCGCTGGTCGCCTGGTCACTCAAGATCACCGACCTCGATCCGCTGCGCTGGGGGCTGCTGTTCGAGCGCTTCCTCAATCCCGAGCGCGTGTCGATGCCGGACTTCGATATCGACTTCTGCCAGGACAAGCGCGACCGGGTGATCCGCTATGTGCGCGACGAATACGGGCACGACCGTGTCGCCGCCATCATCACCTTCGGCAAGTTGCAGGCGCGCGCGGTACTGCGCGACGTGGGCCGCGTGCTGGGCATGCCCTATGGCCAGGTCGACCGAATCTGCAAGCTGGTGCCGAACAATCCGGCCAATCCGGTAACCCTCGCCAAGGCGCTGGAAACCGAGCAGCTCCTGAAGGAGCAATACGAGGGCGACGAGGAGATCAGGCGCCTGATCGATCTCGCGCTGCAGCTAGAGGGCCTCTACCGCAACGCCTCGACCCATGCAGCGGGCGTGGTGATCGGAGATCGCCCGCTCGAACAGCTCGTGCCGCTGTTTCGCGATACCGATAACCGGGATTCGCTGCCCGCCACCCAATTCAACATGAAGTGGGTCGAGCCGGCGGGCCTGGTGAAGTTCGACTTCCTGGGCCTCAAGACCCTGACCGTGATCGAGAAGGCGTGGGACCTGATCGGCCGCGACAAGATCGACATTCCCAAACTTCCCCTCGACGACAGGAAGACGTTCGAGCTGCTGGCACGCGGGGATGGATCGGGGGTGTTCCAGCTCGAAGGCAACGGCATGCGCGACGTGCTGCGCAAGATGAAGCCCGACCGGTTCGAGGACATCATCGCTGTTGTGGCGCTCTATCGGCCTGGCCCGATGGAGAATATCCCGAGCTACATCAAGCGGAAGCACGGCGAGGAAGAGCCCGACTACCTGCACCCGATGCTCGAAGGGATCCTGAAGGAGACCTACGGCATCATGATCTACCAGGAGCAGGTGATGCAGATCGCGCAGGTGCTGAGCGGCTATACGCTGGGCGGCGCCGACCTGCTGCGTCGTGCCATGGGCAAGAAGATCCAGTCCGAGATGGACGCCCAGCGGGCGAGCTTCATCGAGGGCGCCGAGAAAAACGGCGTGAAGAAGGACAAGGCCTCGTCGATCTTCGATCAGGTCGACAAGTTTGCAGGATACGGCTTCAACAAGAGCCATGCCGCTGCCTATGCGTTGGTCTGCTACCAGACGGCCTACCTGAAGGCGAACCATCCGGTCGAGTTCTTTGCCGCGACGATGACGCTCGATATGGGCAACGTCGACAAGCTGAACGGCTACCGGCGCGACCTTGAGAAACTAGGCATCGAACTGCTGCCGCCGGACGTCACGCGCTCGTCTGCCGAGTTCACCGTCGAGAGGACACCGGATGGCAAGAAGGCGATCCGGTATGCACTCGCCGCCATCAAGGGCGTTGGCCGTGACGCGATGACCCGGCTGGCAGCCGAACGTGAGGCGAACGGGGAATTCAAGAACCTGTTCGACCTTGCCGAGCGACTGGACCAGAAGGTCCTGAACAAGCGATTGGTCGAGAGCCTGGTGAAGGCCGGCGCGTTCGATACCTTGAACAAGAATCGGGCCCAGACCTTCGGCGCCATCGAGGCCCTGCTGCGGCATTCGCAGGCCACACACGCGCAACGCGGCAGCAACCAGGGTGGCCTGTTTGGCGACGACACCGCGCAGCGGCGCCCGCAGCTGCCCAAGGTGCCCGACTGGGCACCGATGGAGCGGCTCCAGCAGGAATTCTCGGCGATCGGCTTCTATCTCTCCTCCCACCCGCTCGCGGCCTACGAGCGCAGTCTGCAGCGACTGGGGGTCACCCGGGCGGCCGACCTTCTGTCCCTGCTGCAGCGAGGCACCTCGGGGCGCATCAAGCTCGCGGGCACGGTGATCGACCGGCTGGAACGGACTTCGGCGAAGGGCAATCGCTTTGCCTTCGTGCAGTGTTCCGACCAGTCGGGCGCGTTCGAACTCACGGTGTTCAGCGAAGTGTTGAACGCCAAGCGACCGCTGCTCGAGGCAGGACAGGCGGTGCTGATTTCGGCCGACGGCCGGCTCGACGGCGAGCAGGTCAAGCTTATGGCGCAGACGGTCGAGAAGCTCGAGGATGCAGTGGCCAACGCGGCCGCTGGCCTGCGCATCGTGATTTCCGATCCGGTGGCGCTCGATGCCCTGCGTAAGCATCTCGAGGGCAAGAAGGGTCGTGGACGTGTCACTCTGGTGGTGCCGATGCCCGACGACACTGAGGCCGAAGTGACCTTGCCAGGCACCTATTCGATTGCCGGAGGCTTGCGCGACGCGATCGGCAGCCTGCCTGGTATCGCCCAGGTGGAGGAGATTTGAGCCGGCAGGCCGGCCTGTTCGAACAGGCCGCGCCGCTTCGGCACTCGAAACCGGCGGCGGGCGAAGTCCGACCCTGCCGAGATTCGCCCCTGCTGGAAGTGCCCGGGCTGCCGCCCGATATGCGGCTCGGCACCTCTTCATGGTTCTTCCCTGGCTGGCGTGGCCTCGTCTACGAGGGTGTGTATCCGCAGACCGCACTCAGCAAGCGAGGCCTCGAGGCCTACGCGCAGCTTCCGTTGCTCCGTACGGTCAGTCTCGACCGGACGTTCTATGCGCCGATCACGACGCTTCAGTATGCGCGCTACGCCCAGCAGGTGCCCGATCACTTCAGGTTCGTCGTAAAGGCGCCGGCGCTGGTTTGCGATGCCGTGACGCGCGATGAGGAGGGACGGGGGCGGGTACCCAATCCCCACTTCCTCGATGCCGGCATTGCCGCACGCGAATTCGTCGTGCCATGCCTGGAAGGGTTGCAGGGCAAGGCTGGCCCGCTCGTGTTCCAGATCTCGCCGCTGCCGCGCAGCCTGGTCGAGGAAGCCCCGATGCTCATGGACCGTCTTGCGGCATTCTT
>CAYZQZ010000358.1:0-4694 GCA_964480235.1 uncultured Reyranella sp.
GTCGTGCGCTGCTGGAGCGTCGAGCCGTTGAGATCGATGGTCGCGTTGTCGAGCTCGCACTGCATCGCCACTATGCTGGCGCAACAGCGGGGAGAACGCCATGGGCTACATGACCGACGAGCGCCGCATGATCCAGGAGACGGCGCGGGCCTTCGCCCTGAAGGAGGTCCTGCCCGTGGCCAACCGGCTCGACCCCGAGAAGGGCGATATCCCGCGCGAACTGATCCAGAAGCTCGCCGACATGGGCTATTTCGGCATCGTCATCCCCGAGCAGTATGGCGGGCTGGGGCTGGGCGTCTTCGAGTATTGCCTGATCACCGAGGAACTGGCGCGGGCCTGGATGAGCGTCGCCTCGATCATCGCCCGCGGCAACGGCTTGAGCGCCGGCCGCGGCATGACCGACGCCCGGCGCGCCGTCTTCCTGCCGCGCGCCGCCCGGGGCGAGTTCCTGGGCGCCGCCGCGATGTCGGAACCCGACGTCGGCTCGGACCTCGGCAACATCTCCTGCCGGGCACGCAAGGACGGCGATTCCTGGGTGATCAACGGCAACAAATACTGGTGCACCTTCGCCGACGGCGCCGACTACATCATGCTGGTGGCGCGCACCTCCGATGCACCCGACCCCAAACGCAAGCATGTCGGGCTCTCCTCGTTCCTGATCGAGAAGCCGCGCGGCACGCTGCCGCCCGGCGTGAAGGGCGCGCCGATCCCGAAGATCGGCTATTTCGGCTGGAAGACCTGGGAGCTCGCCTTCGACAATTGCCGCCTGCCCGGCAATGCGCTGATCGGCGAGGAAGGGCGCGCCTTCTATTACATCTCGGCCGGGCTGGAGCGCGCCCGCGCCCATACGGCCGCCCGTGCGATCGGGCTGGCCCGCGGCGCGCTGGAGGATGCGACCGCCTACGCGCAGGAGCGCCGCCAGTTCGGCCAGGCGATCGGCGAGTTCCAGAACACGCGCTTCCGGCTCGCGCGCATGGCGACCGAGATCGAGGCGTCGCGGCAGCTGATGTATTACGTATGCGACGAGATCGACAGCAAGCGGCGCTGCGACAAGGAAGCGGCGATGGTGAAGTTCCATGCCTCGGAGATGGCCGAGCGCGTGACGTCGGAGGCGCTGCAGATCTTCGGCGGCGCGGGCTACACCACCCTGCATGCCGTCGAGCGCTACTGGCGCGATGCGCGGCTCACCAAGATCTTCGAGGGGACGTCGGAGATCCAGCAGCGCATTATCTCGGACCATCTACTCGGTAAGCAGACGCGCTAGCGGCGGCTTACCGAGGGCAGGCGGCAGCGCCTGCAGCGAAGCGAAGGCGCGAGTCGGCGCCGTCCGCGGCGCCTGACCCGCACGGTTCAGAAAAGGCAAGAACATGGACGACATCGACACCTTCATCTCCACCTCCCCCGGACTGCGCTTCGCCTTCGCGATCAAGGCCAGGGTCGGGCCGATCCAGGACCTCGGTGTCACCGCCCGCGGGCACCGGAGGATCATCGACATCCTGGGTGGCGAGGTGCATGGGCCGCGGCTGGAAGGCGAGATCCTGCCCGGCGGCGCCGACTGGCAGATCGTGCGGCCCGACGGCACCATCGAGGTCGTCGCGCGTTACACGATCCGGGCGAAGTCGGGCGCGCTGGTCTACGTGCAGAACGAGGGCCTGCGCGTCGCCTCGCCCGAGGTCCTGGCGCGCATGTCGAAAGGCGAGCTGGTGCCGATCGGCAGCTACTATTTCCGCACCGCGCCCCGGTTCGAGACCGCCGAGCCCTCGCTCAAATGGATCGAGCGCGCGCTGTTCGTCGGCCGCGCCGCGCGTACGCCCGACCGGGTCGCGATCGGCTTCCACGAAGTTCTGTAGCGGCGCCCGCGGCCGGTCGAACCGCGGACCGCCGACTATTCCCAGGGGCCACGGAGGTTCGTCGTGATCCGGGACCACAGGCCCGGCCTCCGGGGCTGGGCGCGGCTGGCGGCGGACAGGCGGCGATAGACGTCGCGCAGCGTGCGCGGCGCCTTGATGTCGATCATCGCTTCCAGCTTGGCGCCGTCCTCGCCCTGGACCAGGGTGAGCTCGCGGGTATGGAAGACTTCCAGGCCCGGCCGGTGGCCGATGCTGATCACCGACGACTCCGGCAGCTCGTCGATCAGGAGCTTCATGACGTTTTCCTGGCCGGTCTCGTCGAGCGCCGAGGTCGCCTCGTCCATGAAGATCCATTGCGGCTTGTGGATCAGGGTGCGGGCAAAGGCGACCCGCTGCTGCTCGCCGCCCGACAGGATCTGGTCCCAGCGTTCGGTCTCGTCGAGCCGGTCCCGGAGGTGATCGAGGCCGACCTTGTGCAGCATGTCCTTCAGAATCTCGTCCGTGATGCCCTCGGGCGCGGTCGGGTAGTGAAGGGCGTCGCGCAGGGTGCCGAGCGGGAAGTACGGCTTCTGCGGCATGAAGACGATCTTGCCGGTCGGCAGGTGGATCGCGCCCCTGCCCCACGGCCAGACGCCCGCCACGGCGCGCATGATGGTGCTCTTGCCGCTGCCGGACTGGCCGCGGATCAGCACGCGCTCGGGCCGGCGGATCTCGACCTCGGCCTCGGCCACCAGCGTCTGGCCGTCGGGACGGGAGATGCCGAGGTCGCGCAGGCGCAGCCGGTCGTCGTCGGTCGCCGCATGGACAGTGATTCGCTCGCCTTCCCCGGCCTCGGCGCTGTCCTCCAGCGCGGAGAGCGCGAGGTGCAGGTGCACGACACGGTTGGTCGAGGCGCGCCAGTCGGCAAATCTGGGAAAGTTGTCGATCAGCCAGGAGAGCGCCCACTGCACGCTCGAGAAGGCCTGCGCCGTCTGCATCAGGCCGCCGAGCTGGATCTCGCCCCCTAGATAGCGCGGCAGGGCCACGATCAGCGGCACGACCGGTGCCAGATAAGCCAATGAACTCGTGAGCAGCGAGAGGTTGCCCTGGCCGCGCGTCTGGCGGTTCCAGGCCGCGCGCAGGTCGAACAGGGAGCCGCGCAGCCGCTCGCGCTCGTCGCCCTCGCCGCGCATCAGGGCGATGCCTTCGCCATGCTCGCGGGCGCGGGTCAGGGTCGAGCGGAAATCGGCCTCGCGGCTCTGGCGCACGTTGCCGGCCTCGATCAGGCCGCGGCCCAGCGCATAGGTCAGCAGCGAGCCGAATGCGGCATAGGCCACGGCGCACCACACCATGTAGCCCGGCAGGTTGAATTCCGCGCCGCCCAGCCTGACCGGCATCGCGCCAGAGAGCGCCCACAGCACGCCGAGGAACGTCACGAGCTGGAGGATGCACTGCAGGATGCTCTGCGCGAACTCGACGGCGAACTCGGTCGAGACGCGGATGTCCTCGGCGATGCGGCCGTCGGGATTGTCGATGTCCTCGGCCAGCAGCCCGAGCTGATACTGCCGGCCGGCATCGAGCCAGCGATGCACCGTGACCCGCGACAGCCAGCTACGCCAGTTGATCTGCAGTCGCCGCTTGAGATGAAGCTGGATGGCGACGCCCACGCCCGCCGAGCCGACGATGGCGGCCAGCACCCACAGGAGATGGAACAGCTGGTCGAGGTCCTTCTTCTCGAGCGCGTTGAAGAAGTCGCGGTTCCAGACGTTGAGCCACAGCGCGATCCCGACGTTGCCGGCGGTGACCAGCGCCAGACCGCCGCTGATCGTCCAGGCGAACAGCCGGTATCCCGGCGCGGTCCAGTAGCCGCATGCAACGACGAGGAAGGCCCGTACGGAGCTGTGCGGCGTGTCCAACTCGATTTTACTCCGCGCTTCCGGCCACCCGCGGCCGGCTCGCTCAGTCGCGATAGCTGGGATCGATTCGGTCGAGCTTGCGCAGCAGCGCCGGCCAGTCGAGCACGCCGAACGGGCGACGAACGTGCGGCTGGTAGTTCATGTAGGTCGCCGTGACGACGTCGGTCGGCACCTCGATCAGCGGCGTATGGCACGACATCGCCGCGATCTGGGTCTTGCACGACAGTTCGAGCCGGTGCATGGCGTTGAATGCCTCCGGGATCGTCTTGCTGGCGGTCAGCAGGCCGTGGTTGCGCAGGATCATGGCGTTGTTGTCGCCGAGATCCTCGACAAGTCGCCGGCGCAGCGCGGTGTCGATCACCACGCCCTCGTAGTCGTGGTAGCTGATCTCGGCGAAGCGCATCGAGGTCTGCGTGTTGGGCAGCAGACCGCACTTCATGGTCGAGACCGCCATGCCCGCCCAGGTGTGGGTATGGATGACGCAGTTCACATCGGGCTTGGCCATGTGGATGGCGCTATGGATCACGAAGCCCGCGCGGTTGACGCCGTAGTCGAGGCCGGGCCCGAACTCGGGCTTGGCGATGATGTTGCCGTCATGGTCGATCTTGATCAGGCTCGAGGCGGTGATCTCCTCGTAAAGCATGCCGTATGCGTTGATCAGGAAATGATCGGGCTCGCCCGGCACGCGCATCGAGATGTGGTTGGCGATCAGATCGGTCATCTCGTAGACGTCCATCAGCCGGTAGCAGGCGGCAAGATCGACGCGGGCCTGCCACTCCTCGGGCGACACGTTGGACTTGAGGCTGGCGACTTTCGCGGTCTTCAGCGTGTGGACGCTCATGGCAACGCTCCCGGACTGTGTACGGGCGAGAGCATAGCACTTTCCTCCCGGTTGCCGACTCCGGGAGAGCCGACGCTACTTCTTCTTGCCGTCCCGGGGATTTCGCGG
>CAYZQZ010000359.1:0-4677 GCA_964480235.1 uncultured Reyranella sp.
ATTTCATCACGGTCGGCTGGGAAAAGGTGAGCCAGGTGCGCAAGCCGATCGTGGCAGCGGTTGCCGGCTACGCCCTGGGCGGAGGGTGCGAGATGGCCATGATGTGCGACTTCATCATCGCCGCCGACAACGCAAAGTTCGGCCAGCCGGAAATCACCCTCGGCACCATTCCTGGCGCCGGCGGCACCCAGCGCCTGCCGCGGTTCGTCGGCAAGGCCAAGGCAATGGATATGGTCCTGACCGGCCGCATCATGGACGCGGCCGAAGCCGAGCGAAGCGGTCTGGTCAGCCGGGTCGTGCCGCTGGACAAGCTGATGGAGGAAGCCGTGGCGACCGCCGAGAAGATAGCGGGCATGTCGCTGCCCGCCACCATGGTCGCCAAGGAAGCGGTCAATCGCGCCTTCGAGACCACGCTGGCCGAGGGCGTGCGCTTCGAACGTCGCACATTCCATGCGACCTTCGCCTTCGAGGACCGGTCGGAGGGCATGAGCGCCTTCGCGGACAAGCGCAAGGCAGCCTGGAAACACCGCTGATCGGGGCAATTTGGCCTGCTTGACCGGGGCCGGTACGGCCCGTATAAGCGCGCCCTTCCGAGGAACGAGGACTAAATGGCTAATCACAAGTCGGCCGAGAAGCGCGCCCGCCAGACCGAGCGCCGCACCGCCGTAAACTCCGCGCGCCGCAGCCGCGTCCGCAGTTCCATCAAGAAGGTGGAAGAGGCGATCGCCGCCGGCGACAAAAAGGCAGCCCAGGCCGCCTTGCGCGCCGCACAGCCGGAGATCCAGCGTGGCGCTGACGCCCGCGTAGTCGCTCCCAACGCCGCCGCCCGTCGCGTGTCGAGACTGAACGCGCGCATCAAGGCGATGAGCTGAAGCTCCTCGCCTGCAGAAGATGTGAACGCCGCTCTCTTCGAGCGGCGTTTTTATTTTCAGCGAGACATCGCGAAAAAAAGAATTGAGAATCTTGTAGCGCAGCGTCGAAGAATGTTTGGACGCCAATTCGGCGATCAACATACGATTACGCGTTATCGCCGTGAGATCGGTGCGAGGCGCTAGATGTTGAGCGGTGCAGCGCGATGTCGAGCGAGAGGAATCGAATCGTCATCGTTGTCAATCGACTCGCACAACTAACAATCTGGATCACGTGCTCTCATCGAATTTTGAATCGTTTGCGCTGCGCGACGACTCTGTCTAAGAGTCGATTCATCGCGGCGGGGCGTGGGGCGTCTGGTTCGCGAGCCAAGGTGGAGCAAGGAGGGGCTTCCTCTTCACCGGCAAAACGAACGAGGGAGCAGGCCGCAGCATCTGACGAGACGACGAATTGAAAAACGTTAGCGCTCCGAGAGGCGGCGCTGCCAGAAAAAATCCGTCGCCTGTCTGTTGCTGTCTGTCTTCCGCCGATCGTCGGCTCGCTTCCCACGCCTTTGTCGCAGAATGAAGAGCGGGGGCCATGTCGAACAAGATCGCCGGCACGTATGAAGTGACCCCCGCCGCCGGCTACGCTGGCGACGTGTCGCCGAAGACTGCCTGGAAGATCCTGAGCGAAAAGAAGGACGCCGTGCTGATCGACGTCCGCACCCGAGCCGAATGGAATTATGTCGGCCTGCCCGATCTGGCGTCGCTCGGCGGCAAGCCGGCCCTTCTGGAGTGGCAGGTATTCCCGAGCATGCAGGCCAACCCGGAATTCGTGGCCACCCTGTCGGGCGCCGTCGCGAACAGGGAAGCGCCTCTTCTCTTTCTCTGTCGGAGTGGAGCCCGATCGGCCGCGGCGGCGAAAGCCATGACCGCGGCCGGATACAGTACGTGCTTGAATGTGGCGGACGGTTTCGAGGGTCCGCTCGATGCGCAAGCCAAGCGCGGCGCGTCGGCGGGCTGGAAGGCGGCGGGACTTCCTTGGAGACAGACGTGACAAGAATTCAGACGCCGGGCAACGGCACCAAAGAAAACAGCTATAAAGAGAACTTGGCGGGGGTCGCGATGGAAGACGGAGGCCGGAAGGAGTTGGAAGCGCATTGGACGCGCGTCTGCGACCGGCTTCGCAAGGAGATCGGCGACAAGGCCTTCAAAACCTGGTTTGGCGAGGTGGAGCTTGGCGAGCTGAAAGCCGGCAAGCTGCGCCTCTATGCGCCGACACGCTTCGTGCGCGACTGGGTGGGGCGTCACTACGGCGACCGCGTACTGGCCTATTGGCAGTCGGTGGCGCCCGACGTGAAGAGCGTCGAGGTCAATCTCGTGCCGCCGCCCGCGCCGCGTCGGCCGAACGACATTATTGCCATGCCGCCGGTACCCTCTCCCCAAAACTACCAACCGCCCATGCCGCGGATGGGGCCGTCAATCGGCCGTGGGGCCGACGAGGCCTTCTCGGGTCCGGAGGCGCGATACACTTTTGCCAATTTCGTGGTCGGCAAGCCGAACGAGTTCGCCTACGCCGCCGCGCGCAACATTGCCGAACAGGATCGGCCTCTGCCCGAGCGCAACCCTCTCTACATTTTCGGCGGCGTCGGCCTCGGAAAGACCCACCTGATGCACGCGATCTGGCACACGATCCGCGAGCGCGACCCGAAGACCCGTGTGCTGTATCTCACGGCCGAGAGCTTCGTGAACCGCTTCATCCAGGCGCTGCGCACCAAGAATACCAATCAATTCAAGGAGTTGTTCCGCAACGTCGACGTTCTGATGGTCGACGACGTGCAGTTCATTTGCGGCAAAGAGGCGAGTCAGGACGAGTTCTTCTTCACGTTCAATTCGCTGGTCGAGCAGAACAAGCAAATCGTGCTTTCCTCGGAGAAGCCGCCGAGCGAATTGCAGGACATCGAGGAGCGCATGCGCTCGCGGCTGGGCTCGGGCCTCGTCGCCGACATTCACTCTTCGACCTATGAGCTGCGCCTCAGCATCCTGCAGACCAAGGCCGAGAGTGCCCGGGTGCCGGTGCCGACAGCAGTGCTGGAGTTCCTCGCCCACAAGATCAGCACCAACATCCGTGAATTAGAGGGCGCCCTGAACCGCGTCGTCGCACACGGCCAACTTATCGGTCGCGAGATCACCGTGGAGATGGCGCAAGATGTTCTGCATGACCTGCTGCGCCAGGCCGACCGCAAGGTCACGGTCGATGAGATCCAGCAGCGCGTTGCCGCTCACTACAACATCAAGCTCGCCGAGATGAGTTCGCCGCGGCGCGCCCGCTCGGTCGCTCGGCCGCGCCAGGTGGCGATGTATCTTGCCAAACAGCTTACGACGTTGAGCCTGCCGCAGATCGGCAAGCGCTTCGGCAACCGCGATCACACCACGGTCATGCACGCCGTGCGAAAGATCGAGGAGCTGAAGGTTTCCGACCTCTCGATTGCAGAAGACGTCGAGTTGCTCAAGCGTCAGTTGCAGGGCTGAGGTCGCTCTCGGCGACTGGAACGAACGGGGCCCGCGGGGCCCCGTTTTTCGTTGGCGAATCGGGGCTTAAGAGCCTCAAATTACGAGCAAAAATGCTTCCCGCGGGCGGTACGCGTGCTATACTTTACAACCGTTCCGCAAAGATCCTTCCGGACCAGCGAAACGGGGTGTCTGAACCGCTTCAACCGACCCCTCGTACAGCGCGACCAAAACATGAAACTGACGATCGAACGGGCAGCGCTTCTCAAGGCCTTGGCCCACGTCCAAAGCGTCGTCGAACGTCGCAACACCATCCCGATCCTGTCCAACGTCCTGATCACCGCCCAGAAGGGCCGGTTGAGCCTGGCGGCCACCGACATGGACCTCGCCATCACCGAATCGGTCGAGGCAAGCGCCGGCAAGACCGGATCGACCACGGCCCCGGCCCACACGCTGTACGAAATCGTGCGCAAGCTGCCCGACGGCGCCCAGGTCGAGTTGGAAGGCTCGAGCGATGGTGCGAGCCTGGTGATCCGGGCCGGCCGGTCGCGCTTTACGCTGCAGTGCCTGCCGCCAGCCGACTTCCCGGCCATGAACGAAGGCGACCTGCCGCACCGCTTCCAGCTGCCCGCGACCGACCTGAAGGGCATCATCGACCGCACGCGCTTTGCCATCTCGAACGAGGAAACGCGCTACTACCTGAATGGCATCTACTTCCACGCCGCGATGGCGGGCGGCACCCAAGTGTTGCGTGGCGTGGCAACGGACGGCCACCGGCTGGCCCGGGTCGAGGTGCCGCTGCCCAAGGGCGCCGGCGATATCCCGGGTGTTATCGTGCCGCGCAAGACCGTGGGCGAGGTCCGCAAGTTGCTCGACGAGAGCGACGGCTCGGTCGAGGTCGAGCTCTCCGACACCCGCATTCGCTTCGCCTCCGGCAACGTCACCCTGGTCAGCAAGCTGATCGACGGCACCTTCCCCGACTACGAACGGGTGATCCCGACGGGCAACGACAAGGTTCTGAACGTGCCGTGCAAGGAATTCGCGCACGCCGTCGACCGCGTCTCCACGATTTCCACCGAAAAGTCGCGCGCCATCAAGGTCGCCGTCGCCAAGGGCGTGGTTACGCTCTCGGCAACCAGCCCCGACGCCGGCAGCGCGACCGAAGAGATCGAGGTCGACTACAAGGCCGCCCCAATCGAGATCGGCTTCAACTCCCGTTACCTTCTCGACATCACCGAGCAGATTGCGGGCGCAGAGGCGCGTTTCCTGATGGCCGATGCCGGATCGCCCACCCTGGTGCGTGACGGCGCCGACG
>CAYZQZ010000360.1:0-4673 GCA_964480235.1 uncultured Reyranella sp.
TCGAGCTGGGCGACCGGCTGGGACCGATCAACTGGCAGTTCATGGCGACCAAGAAGTTCGACCCCGGGGACATCGAGAGTTTCCTGAAGCTGCTGCCGCGCGAGGCTGGCAAACTGCCGCTGCGTCACGCCCTCGAAGTGCGCCATGCGAGCTTCAAGGATCCGCGCTTCTACGATCTCTGCCGCAAGTACAACGCAGCGATCGTCTACGCCCACGACGACGAATTCCCCGAGATCGACGAGCCCACGGCGGACTTCACCTACGCCCGCCTGATGAAGTCGCAGGAGAAGGTGAAGAGCGGATACAAGCCCGCCGAGCTCGATACCTGGGCCCGGAAGGCCAAGGCCTGGGCCAAGCGTGGCGACGCATTCATCTACTTCATTTCCGGCGCCAAGGTGCGCAATCCGGCCGCTGCCCAGGCCCTGATCGAACGGGTTTAGAAGCGACAAATCAGCTCGTGCGATCTTGACGGACGGCGTAGCCGGTCTTTATTGTTAACTCTATGGTTAACTATCAGACCGCTGGGCTGGACCGCACGTTCGCCGCCCTCGCCGACCCGACCCGCCGTGCTCTGCTCGCCCGCCTCGACGAGGAGGACAGCCTGACGATCAGCGAGTTGGCCAAGCCCTTCCCGGTCTCCCTGCCCGCGATCATGAAGCACCTCGACGTGCTCTCCGATGCGGGCCTGATCCAGCGCACCAAGACCGGACGCAGCGTCGCCTGCCGCCTCACGCCCAAGCCCATGGAGCAAGCGATGAACTGGCTCGCCCATTACGAACGCTACTGGACAGAGCAGCTCGATCGCCTGGCCGCTTTTCTGGAGAACGAAGAATGGCAAGCAAACCCAGCCTCACCCTCAAGCGGCGACTCAAAGCGCCGCCGGAAAAAGTCTACGAAGCCTGGACGAAACCGGAGCAAATGATCCGCTGGTGGGGCAAGAGCACCTGCCGCGATCCGATCGCCGAGACCGACGTCAAGGTCGGCGGCCGCTTCCGCGTCCAGTTCTGGGGCGAGAGTGGCGAGCATCACAGCGTGAGCGGCATCTATCGCGAGATCGAGCCCAACCGCCGGCTGGTCTTCTCGTGGGCCTGGCAGAGCACGCCGGAGCGCGAATCGCTGGTCACGATCGGCCTCAAGCCCGACGGTGACGGCACGATCCTGACTTTGATGCACGAGCAGTTCTTCGACCAGAAGGCCTGCGACGATCACGGCGTCGGCTGGAACGCCGCGCTCGACAATCTCGAGCGGGTCTTCGCTTGAACCTCGATTTCTACCGCACCCCGGTCGATCTCAGCGCCGCCGGCAAACACGCGCGTCTGCTCAAGGATATCCCGCACGACGTCGACGCCCTCGCCAGGATGGTCCAGGGTCTCCTGATCCACGAGCACATGACCGAGGCCTATGGCGTGAAACTGCCGCCGGAGCGGCATGCCGAGGCCCATGTCCGGCCGCTGGAGGCGATGCTCGACCGCATCGTCGCCGCCGATCCGCGGCCGCTCTCCGCGCCGCGCGCGCCCGAGGGCCGCTATGTCTGCGTCTGCCGCTCCTTCGCGCTCCTGATGGTGGCGCTGTTGCGCAGCCAGGGCGTGCCGGCACGGGCACGCTGCGGCTTCGGCACCTACTTCGAGAAGGGCAAGGGCTACGACCATTGGGTCGCCGAGTACTGGCGCGAGGCCGAGAAGCGCTGGGTTATGGTCGACGCCCAGATCGACGACCGGCAGCGCCAGATGTTCGGCATCGCGATCGACACGCTCGACGTGAAGCGCGACCAGTTCCTGGTGGCGGGCGATGCCTGGCGGCTCTGCCGATCGGGCAAGCAGGACCCGAAGAGCTTCGGCATCCTCGACATGTGGGGCTACTGGTTCATCGCCAGCAACGTGATCCGCGACATCGCCGCCCTCAACAACCGCGAGATGCTGCCGTGGGACGTCTGGGGTGCGATGACCCAGGACGAATCGCAGCTCGACTTCGCACTGGTCGACCGGCTGGCCGAACTCACCCACGAACCGGACAGGCATTTCGACGAGCTGCGTGCCCTCTACCGGGATCCACGCTTCGCGGTTCCCGGCACGGTCTTCAATGCCGTCCTCAATCGGCCGGAAGCGGCCTGAGCGAGCCCTTTCGAAGAGTGGAAATCGGGCTGCACGGAGGCCGGGAGATGGGTGTAAGCTTTCGGCGCTGCGGCAGGAGGAACCAATGCCCGCTCTCTCACTCGATCACTGGAACGTCTACTGCAAGGACCTGAAGAAGACTGTGCGCTTCTACGAGCGCTACGTCGGTCTGAAGGACGGCGACCGCCCGCCGTTCAATTTTCCGGGTGCCTGGCTCTATGCCGGCGACAAGCCCATCCTGCATCTCGTCTCCGAAACCGGGCGCAAGGATCATGGCAGCGGCGCGATCGACCACGTCGCGATCAACTGCGCCGATATTCGCGGCACGATCGACCAGCTCAAGAAGGACAAGCAGCCGTTCGAAGTGCGCAAGGTGCCGGCCCGGCCGCTGCAGCAGGTTTTCATCCACGATCCCGACGGCGTGATGATCGAACTCAATTTCTGGCACGAAGAGCTGGTACCGGAGATCGAGAAAGACGATTCGCTGCCCGGTAATCGCACCCGGGCCGAGATGAAGCAGGCGCCGAAGAAAAAGGCCAAGGTCCCGGCGTAGTCGGGACGATCGGGGATATTCGTGAGAACGCCGGGGGCCGCGACGACTGCTTGCGGCGGGCTCCGAATTTCCGCCGCCGCTCGTTTGCCTGATCAGTCGAGTGTTGGCGTAGCCTTCAACCGCTCGAAGTAGTCCGCCGGCAGCAGATCTCGACCCGCCAGCAGATGGCCGAGATACTCGCGCGTCGGCTTCAATCCCGCGCCTGTCTTCACGGCGACATAGGTGACGGCCTCGACGGTCGCACCTGTGTCGGCACGAACGACCGGAACGTTTCGGCGCTCGTAGTGGCGGCCGACCACGCCTTCGTAATAGTCCAGCACTTTCAATCCGGCGGCGGGCATGGCGTTCAGCGTGCCATGCACGACCTCGCCCGAAGCCACGACGATGTTGCCGGCTCCCGCGCCTGCAGGCGTCCGGGCCGCCTTGTCGAAGGTGAGCCGCCAGCCGTCGAGCCGGCCGCCGATCCTCGCGCCCATCGCCACGCCCTTGGGTTTCAGCCGGTCGTCGACCAGGCGCGTCACGTTCATGTTCGAGCCATAGGCGAAATACCAGATCAAGCCATCCGCCATACCCGCACCTTGTCGCTGTAGCCCCGAATCGCCAGTTCGCCGAGGTCGGTGGCGCCGTCCGCCGCAGCGGCGCGCCGTACCGCCTCGGAGACCAGCAGCCGCGCCCCGGTCTCCTTGGTGAGCTGCTCCAGACGGGCCGCCAGGTTCACCGTATCGCCGATCACCGTGTACTCCTTGCGCTGCGGTGAGCCGACCGTGCCGGTGACCGCCTCGCCGGAATGAATGCCGATACCGACCCGCAATGCCTGTTGCGGCCGGGCGGCGTTCCATCTGTCGACCGCCTCGAGCATCTCCTGCCCTGCCGCCAGGGCGTTGCGCGCCGCGCTGGCGTCGTGCAGCGGCGCGCCGAACAGCGCGAGAAAGCCGTCGCCCAGGAACTTGTTGACGATGCCATGATGCCGATCGACGACGTCGATCATCTCGGCGAAGAAGTCGTTGAGCAACGCCACTGTTTCCGCCGCCGGCCGCACCCGGGTCATCGCGGTGAAGCCGCGGATATCGAGGAACAGCACGCAGACCGTGCGCATCTCGCTCGGCGGATCGCTCGCCTGGGCGAGCAGACGTTCGACCACGGCGGGCGAGACGTGCTGGCCGAACAGGTTGGTGACCCGGTCGCGCGTCGCCGCGGCGGCCGCCGAATTCTCGAACTGGCGGCGCAGGCGAACCGCGACCAGCCCCGCCACGATGCCCGCCAGCAGCAGCACCGCCGAGCGGCTGAGGTGATAGAAGGGCGACTGATGCGGCTCCGGCGCGACGACACTCAGATCATGGAAGTAGGCCGCCAGGGCATAGAGCTGCGCCGCCGCCACGATGCCGGTCCACAGCGACAGCCAGAAATCCAGCCGCAGGGTCGAGAGCAGGATGAAAATGAAATAGAGCAGCGGCGGCCAGAAACCGAACACGAGTTGCGGCTCCATCCGGCCGGCCAGCAGGTAGATCATCACGCCGGGCAGGCTGGTCTCGACCAGGGCATTGGCGAACCTTGCGGGCCTCGGGAAATCGAGATCACGCGCCATCCGCCAGCGCAGCACGGTGACCGTGCCGAGTTCGTAGACGACGAACGGCCCGATTCCCGCCAGGGGCATCCACGGGGCAAGGCCGCCCTCGAAGATGCGCGCGGTGAACTCGCCCAGGAAATTGGCGATGAAGGACGTCAGCGCCAGCAGGAAGAGCAGGATAGCGGCCAGCGCCCGCATGCGCTGCAGCTCGCTCGCCATGATTTCCCGGCGCAGCGCATCCTCGTAACGATCTACCGACGCGTCCGGCATGTATGGTCAACCTAGCGATCCGGTGCTGGGCCGTCGAGCCGGGACCGTGCTAGGAATCGGACATGCAACCGGTCGAGATCATACGCGAGCTGCGCGGCCATGCAGCCAACCTGGCGCTGCGCATGCCGATCTCCTGGGTCAACATCCTGGCCGGCCCACCGGTCGTGATCGA
>CAYZQZ010000361.1:0-4657 GCA_964480235.1 uncultured Reyranella sp.
GCGAGCGTCGCGACGCGCTCGCTACGGCCGAGGCCGATGGCATCGAGCGCCTGCTCCACGGTGATGCCCGAATCGTCGGTGGTGGCGAGCACGGTATCGAGCGGCAGCACCTCGGCGAAGGCCATCGACCCCATCATCGGCGGGTTGAAGCGCGCGCCCTCCTCGTTGGTCCAGCAGATCACCTCGATGCCGCGCTTGGTAGCCAGGCCGCGGTCGTTCAGGGTGCGCACCACTTCCAGCCCGCACAGCACGCCCAGGATGCCGTCGTAGCGGCCGCCGCAAATCTGCGTGTCGAGATGGCTGCCGATCGCCACCGGCGGCAGCGACGGGTCGCTGCCGGCGCGGCGGGCGAAGATGTTGCCCAGCCGATCGATCTCGACGGTGCAGCCCGCGTCCCTGGCCCATTGCACGAACAGGTCGCGCATCTGCTTGTCCTCGGCCGACAGCGCCAGCCGGCGCAGGCCGACATCGCGGAAGCGGCCGATCTCGGCCGAGCGTTCGAGGCTGTCCCACAGCCGTTGCGGATCGATTTCGAGAACGTTTGTGGCCACGCGCGTCTCCCTGTCCCGTTGGCATCCTACCAAGAACCGTGCCACCAGTACGGCCATGGACGACGACTATGATTACGTGATCGTGGGCGGCGGTTCGGCGGGCGCCGTGCTGGCGGCACGCCTCAGCGAGGAGCCCCGCCTGCGCGTGCTGCTGCTCGAGGCCGGCCGCGATTTCACCACCGCCGAGACGCCCGAGCACATCCGTATTCCCAACCCGCTGCGCGCCATCGGCGACGACAATTACCGCTACCCGAAGCTGCTGGCGCGCCGCACCGAGACGCAGGAGCCGAAGCTGTTGTGGCGCGGCCGCGCGATCGGCGGCAGCTCGACCATCAACGGACAAATCGCGATCCGCGGCATTCCCGACGATTTCGCCGACTGGGAGTGGCTCGGCGCCAGGGGCTGGGGCTGGGATGCCGTGCTGCCGTGGTTCAACAAGCTCGAGACCGACGGCGACTACGGCGACGCGCCCTATCACGGCAATTCAGGGCCGATCCCGGTCTATCGCGCCCCGGTCGACAAATGGGGCCACGTCGATCGCGCGGTGATGAAGGCCGGCCTGGCGCTCGGCTATCCATGGTGCCCCGACCACAACGCGCCCGAAGGCACCGGTGTCTCGCCCTACGCCATCAACAGCCGCGCGGGTCTCCGCATCTCGACCAACGACGGCTATCTCGAACCCGCGCGCGGACGGGCCAATCTCACCATCGTCGGCAATGCCGTCGTCGATTCGCTGACCTTCGAAGGCAACCGCCCGCATGCCAGCGGCGTCACCGTCCGCGTCGCGGGCGGCGGCGCGCGTACCGTGCGGGCCCGGCGGGAGGTGCTGATGTGCGCCGGCGCCATCCATTCGCCGGCGATCCTGCAGCGTTCGGGCATCGGGCCGGCCGACTGGTTGAAACCGCTCGGCATCAAGGTCGTGGCCGAGCGTCCGGTGGGCCAACACCTGCTCGACCACCCGATCCTCAGCATCCTGCTCGACCTGCGCGAAGGCTTCCAGGCCAGCACGCTCGCCCATCGCCACACCAATTGCTGCATCCGCTACAGCTCGGGCCTGGCCGGCGCCGGCCTCAACGACATGATCGTGATCGCGGGCAATCTGCGGCCGGCGAGCGACGGCGGCACCGCCCGCGCCCGGGTCGCGGTCTCGGCCTTCGAGGCGCTGAGCGAGGGCACGGTGCGCATCACGACCCGCGATCCCGCCATCGACCCGCAAGTCGACGAGCGCATGCTGAGCCACGACAGCGATCTAATTCGGATGCGCGATGGCGTCGAGCGCCTGCGCGCGATCTGCCGTCACCCCGAACTGCAGGCGATCTCGACCCGCGCCAGCTACGGCGTCACCGGCCGCTCAATCGAGGATCCGTTCACGCCCGCCGAGCTCGATGCGTGGATGTTCGCCGAATGCTCCGACGCCCAGCACGCCAGCGGCACCTGCCGCATGGGTGCGGCGGATGCCCCGACCTCGGTGGTCGATCCGGAGTGCCGCGTGATCGGCGTCAGCGGATTGCGCGTGATCGACGCCTCGATCATGCCGACGGTGGTGCGCGCCAACACGCATTTCACCACGGTGATGATCGCGGAGAAAATGGCCGATCTGCTGAAGCAGTTGCGTTAGCTCACACCTCCTCCCCGTTCAGATGGGGAGGAACGGAAATGCGCCGTGCGACCTCGCTTACGATCGTCGACGCAAGTACACGAACCAATAGACGACTCCGACCAGCAGGCTGCCGCCGATCAAATTGCCGATGGTCGTGACCGCGACGTTGCGGAAGGCATTGGCGACCGTCAGCGCCGGATAGGCCGACGCCTCCTGGCCGATCGCCATCCAGAACTCCGGCGCCGCCCAGGCCTTCACGGCGAGTGCGTACGGCAGCAGGTACATGTTGGCGATCGAATGCTCGAAGCCCGCGGCGACGAAGGCCGCCACCGGCGGCACGATCACCAGCACCTTGTCGGCGATGCTGCGGGCGCCGAACGACATCCACACCGCCAGACACACCAGCACGTTGCACAGCACGGCGAGAAAGAACATCTGCACCGTCGGCAGTCCGGCCTTGGCCGAGGCGACGACCAGCGCCGTCTTGCCGACGACGCCGCCCGCGAACCCGTGCTGCCCGGCCAGGAACACCAGGGCGGCGGTGCCGAGCGCGCCGCAGATGTTGCCGAGATAGACCAGCGCCCAGGCGCGCAGCAGCGCCGTGACCGTGATCCGGCGGCTCGCACAGGCGACGACCATCAGCGAATCGCCGGTGAACAGTTCCGCGCCGCCCACAATCACCAGGATGAGCCCGAGCGAAAACGCCATTCCGCCGACAAGCCTTCCGACGCCCCATGGCAGCGTGGCGGAGCCGGTCATCACGACGGTCATGAAGACCGCGCCCAGCGCGATGAAGGCGCCGGCCAGGACACCCAGGACGACGAGGGTCGTGGCGTCGCGCGCGGCCTTCGTCGCGCCGGCGGCCTCGCAGGCCAGTGCGGTTTCGGGCGGCAGCAGGGCGTCGATGCGGCCGGTGCCGGAAGCGTTCGCGGGGGTGTCGACCATCGGCCTCGTCATCTGCTCGGGCAATCGGATCGGGAGCTTAGGCGATGGCCAAGGTACCCGGCCAGCCGGATACCCCGGCCTGGGGTGCGTGACAGCGCCTCCTGCCTGAAGGTGTGCTAGCGTCCGGCCCGTCGAATTCGGGAGGAAGACAGAGTGCGCACCAAATTCACCCGCCGCCGTGCCCTGGCACTCGCGGGCGCCGGGAGTCTGACACTGGCGTCCCCCATGATCGCCCCGGCAATCGCCCAGGCGCCGTGGCCGAGCAAGCCCGTAAAATTCGTCGTTCCCTTCCCGCCCGGCCAGGCGGCCGACATCTTCGCGCGCCTGATGGCCGAGAAGCTGACCGACGTGTGGAAGCAGCAGGTGATCGTCGAGAACAAGGCCGGCGGCAGCGGCATTCCGGCCACCGAGTCGGTGAAGATCGCCCCGCCGGACGGCTATTCGCTGATGGTGGTGTCGAGCGGCACGTTCGGCGTCAATCCAAGCCTGTTCCCCGACCTGCCCTACAAGCCGCTGGTCGACTTCCAGCCGATCTCGAACATCTTCCTGGTGCCGCTGGTGATCGTGGCGCACCCGAGCTTCGAGGGAAATTCGCTCGCCGACCTGATTGCCATGGCAAAGAAGGAACCGGGCAAGCTGTCCTATGCGTCGGCCGGCCCGGGCACGTCGCAGCACCTCAGCATGGAGCTGTTCAAGCTCAAGGCAGGGCTCGACATCGTGCACATTCCCTACAAGGGGTCGGGACCGGCGATGGCCGACCTGCTGGGCGGCCACGTCAAGCTGATGATGGACAGCACAGCGGCGGCGCTGAACCACATCCGCGACGGCCGCATCAAGGCGTTCGCCGTCACCACGGCCCGGCCGGCGCCGCCGCCGCTCGACAACATCCCGCCAATCGCCAGGACCCTTCCGGGCTTCGATGCCGCCGGCTGGTCGGGCCTCGCGGCGCCCGCCAAGACGCCGCCGGAGATCGTCGCCAAGATCAGTGCGGACATGCAAAAGCTGCTGAACGATCCGGAGATCGTGAAGCAGATCGAGGCGCGTGCAGCCCTGGCCGCACCCGGCGGCCCAGCCGAGTTCTCGGCCTTCATCAAGAAGGAGATCGACACCTGGGGCGAGGTGGTGCGCGCCACCGGCACCAAACCCGGCACCTGATCGAAGGACATCCAGCCATGAAATACCGCCCGCTCGGCCGCACCGGCGTCTCCGTCTCAGAACTCTGCTTCGGCATCAGACTGGCATAGTGAGTCAGAAGTTCAACCAGATCAGCATCCGTCCAAAAATCGCCTTACTCCATTGGCCTTGTCGCGAGTCATCACAACTCAACCGTTGACACCGACTCCCGCCTGACTCATATCGGCCGCCGGACACCAGCCGGACACGAGAGAGAGGCGGCCATGACTTCCAACATTACTACAGCGCTGGTTCGCAGCCTCGCCACTCCCGCCAAGGGCAATAGGATCACCTACGACACGGCCCAGGTAGGCTTTGGTGTGCGCATAACGGCGAGCGTGTCAACGCCGGAGTAAAATTGCATCGGCTGGCCGGAGTAAAAGTACAT
>CAYZQZ010000362.1:0-4655 GCA_964480235.1 uncultured Reyranella sp.
CGCCCAGACCCTGCTGCGCGGCAAGATCGCCCAGATCGACAGCCGCGGCGGGAAGGTGAAGATCCCGGTGTGGTGGAACTATTACGTGCCGTTCGAGAGCATGCTCACGGACGAGGACGTCTATCTCTCGGGTCTGCTCTGCTACGCCAACATGATCTCGGTCGGCACGACCTGCTTCTTCGAGGCGGGCGGGCCGCACCCCGATGCCATGGCGCGGGCGGCGGTCGATACCGGCATCCGCGGCATCGTGTCGTTGAGCACGATCGATCAGGGTGAGCACTGGCCCAAGACCATGATCACCACGACCAAGAAGGCGCTCGATGCCAACGTGGGGCTGGTAAAGCGTTGGAAGGGTAGCAAGGGCGGTCCCGATCGTGTCCAGGCTTCGCTGTCGCTGCGCCAGATCATGACGTGCTCGCCGCCGCTCATCGAGGCGATGGCAGAGGCGGCTCGCGCACTCGACGTGAAGATCCACACGCATCTTTGCGAAGGTTCGTACGAGATCGACTACTCGCTCGCCAAGTTCGGCATGCGGCCGACCGAGTACCTGCACAGCCTCGGGGCGCTCGACCGCCACATGCACTGCGCCCATTCGGTGCTGCTGTCGGAGCACGAAATGGACTTGTACGTGAAGCACAAGCCGTCCGCTTGCCACTGCGCCTACAACAACTATCACATCGGCCCGCACCGCCTGCTCGAGATGTGGCGGCGTGGCGTCGATGTCGGTCTCGGCACCGACGGTGCAGCCTCGTGGGGCCCGCTCGACATCTTCCAGGTGGCGCACATGGCCCGGGTGGGTCAGCAGGCGGTCAACGGCACGCCCTTCGCCTATCGCAACGTGATGCCTTCCGAGGAAATCCTGAAAGTAGCGACCAACGGCGGCGCCCGGTCGCTCGGGATGGAGAAGGAGATCGGCAGCCTCGAAGTCGGCAAGAAGGCCGACATCCTGCTGGTCGACCGCACCAACCTCGACCAGATGCCGATCCAGGACATCTACTTCATCGCCTCCAGCATCGTGGTCGGCCGCGACGTCCGTACCGTCGTGATCGACGGCAACGTGGTGATGAAGGACCGCGAGTTGCTGACGGTCGACCGCGAGGAGATCGACCGGCGGCTCGACGAGCGTCTGCCCAAGCTCATGGAACGCTTCGACAAGATGACGGCATGAGCGCGACCTCATGAGCGCGATCGCGGTCGATCGCGTCACCAAGCGGTTTGCGCTGCCGGGCAATCCGGAGGGCGTGCTGGCGCTGTCGGAACTGTCGCTCGCCATCGCGCCCGGCGAATTCGTGGCCGTGCTGGGGCCGAGCGGCTGCGGCAAGAGCACGCTGCTGAGGCTCGTGGCGGCACTGGAGTTGCCGACCTCTGGAAGCGTCACGGTGAACGGCGCGGCGCCCGGCCTGGTCTCGGCCAACCATGCGCTGGGCGTGGCGTTCCAGGACCATGCACTGCTGCCCTGGCTCAGCGTCCACGACAACATCGCGCTGCCCTACAAGATCGCCGGCCGACCCGTCGATGAGGCCGCGATCTCGCGCCTGATCGACCTGGTCGGACTCGGCAGCTTCACCGCGGCGCGACCCAGGCAGCTGTCGGGCGGCATGCGCCAGCGCGCCTCGATCGCCCGCGCGCTGATCCTCGAGCCGCAGGTGCTGCTGCTCGACGAGCCGTTCGGCGCGCTCGATGCGGTGACGCGGCGGCAGATGAACGTCGAACTGCAGCGCATCTGGTCGGCGCGGCAGATCACGACGCTCCTGATCACCCATTCGGTCGACGAGGCGCTGTTTCTCGCCGACCGCGTGGTGGTGATGAGCGGTCGGCCCGGCCGCATCGTGCGCGAAATCAAGGTGCCGTTCGCGCGGCCGCGCGATCCCGCGGTGATGCGCAGCGAGGCATTTCATCGCCTGGTCGACGACCTCACCGAGGCGCTCGAAGCGTGATGGTCCGCTCCGCGCTCGATCCTTTCCTCTCCATTCAAATGGGGTGGTGGCGTCGTCTTGCGACGCCCACGGTGTATTGGCATGCGCCTCGGGGGGCATGTGCGGCGAGGTCTATGACACCTCCGCCCCGGATGACCGGGGCACCTCCGCATTTGAATGGGGAGGAAGGACGATGAAGCAGTCGCTGCTCGGCGGGCTCGGCATCGCGATCTTCCTCGCTCTGTGGGAGGTCGTGGGCCGCGCCGGTCTCCTGGGGATTTCCTGGCCGCCGCTCAGCGACGTGCTGGAGATGCTGTTCGACGGCAATCGCCTGCCGATGTTCCAGCGGGCGCTGGGAGCCACGCTCGAGTCGACGGCGCTGGGCTATGCCTGGGGCGCCGGGGTCGGGCTGATCCTGGCGACCATGGCGCACCTGCTGCCGCTGCTGCGGCGTGGCGCCGACCGGCTGGCGGCGGTGGTCAATTCCGTGCCGTCGATCGCGCTGGGGCCGATTTTCCTGGTGCTGC
This sequence comes from uncultured Reyranella sp., assembly GCA_964480235.1. GTDB lineage: Bacteria > Pseudomonadota > Alphaproteobacteria > Reyranellales > Reyranellaceae > Reyranella. Next base: position 2,444 of record CAYZQZ010000362.1, read on the forward strand.
TGAGCCGCGAGAGCACGCCGGCTGCCGTCTCGTCGATCCATGTCTTCTTCATCGTCTTCGTGTCGGTGAGTTCGGGCCTGCAACGCGCCACGCTCGCCCATCGCGACCTGTTTTCCGTGCTGGGTGCGGATCGGTTGAGGCGCTTCGGCCGGCTCGAGCTGCCGGCGGCCTTGCCGGCACTGGCCTCCGGCCTGCGGCTCGCCTGGCCTGCGGCCTTGATCGGCGCGATCATCGGCGAGTGGTTCGGCGCCTCGCGCGGCATCGGCATCCTGATCATCAATGCCATGCAGAATTTCCAGATCGTGCTGCTGTGGTGCGCCGTGCTCCTGGCGGTGGCCGCATCGCTGTTCTTCTACGGTCTGCTGACGCTGCTCGAGCGCGCGGCCTATTCGAGGTTCAGCACATGAAGCGGCCCTTCCTGCTGCGGCTGATCGAGGACTACTGGGGAATCCTGGGGCTGTTGCTCGCCTGGCAGGCCTGGGTGGCGATCAACAGTTTCAACCCGATTGTCATGCCGACGCCGGTCGCCGTGGTCGGCGACCTGGTCGGGCATCCCGGAATTTACCTGCGCAATGTCGGAATCACGCTCGCCGTCGCGCTGTTCGGCCTGGTGATGGGCATGCTGGTCGGTACGGCGCTCGCGGTGGCGGCGTGGTTCTCGGCCATAGCCTCGGGCCTGCTCAATCCACTCACCATACTGTTCAGTTCGGTGCCGGTGGTGGCACTGATCCCGGTGATCGCCCGCCTGCTGGGCTACGACACCTCGACGGTGCTGGCGATCGTGGTGATCATCACCTTCTTTCCGAGCTTCGTATTCGCCTCGTCCGGCCTGCGCCAGCCGCCACCCGGCGCCGAGGATCTGTTCCGCGTGCTGGGAGCGTCGCGGCTCGATCTGCTGCTACGGCTCGCTCTGCCGTCGGCGATGCCCAACCTCGCCATCGCCTTCAAGCTTGCCGCCGCGCACGCCATCCTGGCCGCCATGGTGGCGGAGTTCCTGATGGGCACGGATGGCCTTGGCTATCTGTTCGCCAAGACGAAGTCGGAGTTCCAGACCGAGCAGGCGTTTGGCGTCTCGGCGGTGGCCACCATCATCTCGGCGGCGGCGTTCCTGGGGGCGGGGTGGGTCGAGAAGCGGGTGCGGGAGAAGTACGCTTAGGGCGTTCTTGTCTGTTCTGAACCGTGCGGCGCCCGCGCTTCGGGCCTACGGCCCTGCAGCGCTACACGCCGCCAATCGCTCGGCAGAGCCGAGCGATCAAGCAGCGAACTTTCCAAACTCCCAGTGACGGCCGGGAGCCGCGGCGAACAGGGACTTGGTGTACTCGTGCGTGGGTGCGCTGAAGACCTGTTCGGCGGCACCATACTCGACGACGCGGCCCTGGCTCATCACCGCGACGTAGTCGCAGATCTGGGCGGCGACTCGCAGATCGTGGGTGATGAACAGCACGGCGAGGTTCAGGCGCTGGCGGATCTCGTCGAGCAACTCGAGCACCTGCTTCTGCACCGAAACGTCGAGCGCGGAGACGGCCTCGTCGGCGATCAGCAGCTCGGGTTCCATCGCGAGCGCACGGGCGATGCAGATGCGCTGGCGCTGGCCGCCCGAGAACTGGTGCGGGTAGCGGTCGAGCGCATTGGGATCGAGCCGCACGGTTTCCATCAGCTTGCGGGCGCGAGCCATCGATTCGGCGCGGCCGAGGCCGAAATTCATCGGCCCCTCGATGATCGAATCGCCCACCGTCATACGCGGGTTGAGCGAGCGGTAGGGGTCCTGGAAGACGATCTGGACGCGGCGGCGGTAGGGCCGCATCTGCTGCACCGGGATGCGCGCGATCTCGGCGTCCCCGATATAGACGTTGCCTTCGGTCGGATCGATCAGGCGGGCGATGCAGCGCGCCACCGTCGACTTGCCCGAGCCCGACTCGCCCACAATGCCCAGCGTCTCGCCGCGGCGCACGTCGAGGTCGACGTCGATGGCGGCCTTCACCACGCGCGCCTTCTGGAAGAAACCCTTGCTCGAGTAGATCTTGCCGAGCTTCTCGGTCCGCAGCACGGTCTCGCGCTCGAGACGCACGCCGCGGTGCGTCGGCACGATCGACGGTACCGAGGAGATCAGCATCTTGGTGTAGCCCTGCTGGGGGCGGCTCAGGATCTGCTCGGTCTGGCCCATCTCGACCAGCTCGCCCCAGCGCAGGACGGCGACGCGATGGGCGATCTC
>CAYZQZ010000363.1:0-4623 GCA_964480235.1 uncultured Reyranella sp.
CGCAGATCCGGACTGACATCGACCGACGTCACCGTGACGGTAGCGCCGCGCAGATCGGGATCGCGCATGTTGCCGCGCTCCAGCAGCTCCGCGAGCAGATGGCGGATCTCTTCGCCGACGCGCAACTGGCGCTGGCTGTGACCGCGATTTTCCTTGTCGGATGGGCGACGCCGGCTCATGGCGTTCCTTTCGAGGTGTTCGTTCCCCGGGCGCAGCGCGCCCGGGGAGCAACGTTCCTTACAGAGTCGGCTTCACTTCCTCGACGTCGAAGCACTCGATGACATCGCCGACCTTGATGTCGTCGTAGTTCTCGAACGCCATGCCGCATTCGTAGCCGTTCTGCACTTCGCGGACTTCGTCCTTGAAGCGCCGCAGGGTCTTCAGCACGCCCTCGTGGACCACCACGTTGTCGCGCAGCAGGCGCACCTTGGCGCCGCGCTTGACCATGCCTTCGGTGATCATGCAGCCGGCGACATTGCCGACCTTCGTGATGCGGAAGACTTCGCGGATCTGCGCATTGCCGATGAAGGTTTCCTTGTAGGTCGGATCGAGCAGACCGACCATCAGCGCCTGCATGTCCTCGGTCACCTTGTAGATGATCGAGTAGTAGCGGATGTCGATCTTGTCGCGCTTGGCGATCTCGCGGGCCTGCGGGTTGGCGCGCACATTGAAGCCGATGATCAGTGCGCCCGACGCCTTGGCGAGCGTCATGTCGGCCTCGCTGATGCCGCCGACGCCCGAATAGACGACTCGGGTCACGACCTTGTCGGTGCCGAGGCGCGACAGGGCGCCTGCGAGCGCTTCGGCCGAGCCCTGCACGTCTGCCTTGATCAGGACCGGCAGTTCCTTGGCGGTGCCTTCCTGGATGCCCTTGATCATCTCCTCGAGCGTGCCGCGGCCGCCCGCGGCACGGGCAAGCTGGGCCTGCCGGTCGCGGCGGACACGGAACTCGGCGATCTCTCGGGCGCGCGCCTCGTTCTCGACGACATGGAATTCGTCGCCGGCCTGCGGCGTGCCGTCGAGGCCCAGGATCTCGACCGGGAAAGCCGGCGGAGCGGAGTCGACGTTCTGGCCATGGTCGTCGACCAGGCGGCGAACGCGGCCCCACACGGCGCCGGCCACCAGCACGTCGCCGACCTTCAGGGTGCCCTTCTGCACCAGAACGGTGGCGACCGAGCCGCGGCCAGGCTCGAGTTTGGCCTCGACCACGACACCGTCGGCGGCCCGGTTGGGATTCGCCTTGAGCTCAAGCACTTCGGCCTGCAGCAGGATCGCTTCCTCGAGCTTGTCGAGGTTCATCTTCTTGGTTGCCGAGACCTCGATCGACTGGACGTCGCCGCCCAGCTGCTCGACCTGAATCTCCTCCCGCAAGAGCTCGTTCTGCACCCGGGTCGCGTCGGCGCCCGGTTTGTCCATCTTGTTGATGGCCACGATGATGGGAACGCCCGCCGCCTTGGCGTGGGCGATCGCCTCCTTGGTCTGCGGCATGACGCCGTCATCGCCCGCCACTACCAGCACGACGATGTCCGTCACCTTGGCGCCGCGGGCGCGCATGGCGGTGAACGCCTCGTGACCCGGCGTGTCGAGGAAGGTGATCTTCTGCTTCGACGGCAGGGTCACCTGATAGGCACCGATGTGCTGGGTGATGCCGCCCGCCTCGTGCGCCGCCACGTCGGTGGCGCGCAGTGCGTCGAGCAGCGAGGTCTTGCCGTGGTCGACGTGGCCCATGATGGTGACGACCGGCGGCCGCGGCTCCATCGCCTCGGGCGCGTCGGTGACCTCGGTCAGCCCGGTCTCGACGTCGCCTTCCGCGATGCGCTTGTGCCGATGACCCATCTCGGTGACCACCAGTTCGGCGGTGTCGGCGTCGATCACCTGATTGATGGTGGCCATCACGCCCATGCCCATCAGGGTCTTGATCACGTCAGCGCCGCGCTCGGACATGCGCGCGGCGAGTTCCTGCACCGTGATGGTCTCCGGGATGGTGACCTCGCGATAGACCTTCTGCTGCGGCTCGTTGGAGTTTTCGCGGCGGCGTTCGCGCTCGAGGCGACGCTGCTGCTGGGCACGCGAGCGGGCGCGGAAATCGTTTTCGCCCTCGACCGCGCGGCCGACGTCGATCTTGTCGGAACGGCGCTTCGGTCCCTCGCGGCGCGCACCGGGCGGCTGCGGGAGGCGCTTGTTGACGGGCTGTAGCGGCGGCCGCATCGGCGGACGGCGCAGCGCGCCGGACGGACCGGACGGACCGGACGGACCGAAGCCGGGAGCCCGCATCGGCGGACGCGGCGCACCGGTCGGGGCTGGCTGGGCACCGGTTTCGATTTCCTGTGCCTGACGCGCCATCGTGCCCTGCGGCGCGCTGGCCGCCTGGTCGAGGCGCTTCTGGACCAGCGCGTCGGTCTTGCGCTGGGCTTCCTCGTCGGCCTTCTTGCGCGCGTCTTCCTCGGCGAGGCGCTTCTTGTGCTCTTCCTCGGCGGCGCGGCGGACCTTTTCCTCGGCCTCGCGGCGCTTGGCGTCCTCGGCAGCGCGCTGGCGGGCAACCTCGGCATCGCGGTTGGCGTCGACCAGGGCCTTGGCGCGGGCTTCCTTCTCTTCCTCGGTCAGGGTCTTCAGCACCAGACCGGCGCCGGCGCGCGGCGGCGTGCGCGGCTGGACCGGCGGCGCGGCGCCCTGGCCGGCGGCCTTGGCGGGCGCACCGGCGGCGGTCCCGGCCCCGAGTTTCAGGGTACGGCCGGTCGGAGCCGGCGCCGGACTCTCCGGCGCGGGCGATGGCGCCGCAGCCTGGGCAGGCGCCGTTCCGGCACCGACCGGGCGCTTGGCCGCCTTCTTGACCTCGACCGTGACCGCACGCGTGCGCCCGTGGCTGAACTTCTGCTTCACCTGGGTGGCGTCAGCCTTGCCGCCGGCGGCACCTGCGCGCGCCGTCGTCGAAAGGGTCAACGGCTTGGTGGGCTTGGTCGTTTCTTTCTGTTCCGTCATTTGGCTTGTTGTCCTTGGTCCGTGCCGGTCCGTCAACCGGCGCCGTTCGGGCGATAGGCGCGCCAGCGCGCCGCTCCGCCCGCAATACGTTGAATGAACTGACCCGACGCGTCGTCGCGCGCCACGGCCACATACACCGCCTGGTCGCGTCCGAAGACGCCACCCAAAATTTCCTTGGTCCCAAACCGCACCAGCGGCAGGCCAATCTTCGTCAGTTTTGCCAGCCCATCTCCATCGGCTTCATCGGCCACGATCAACAGGCCCGCACGGCCGTGACCCAGCATCTGCTCCACCCTCACGAATCCCGCCACGGCCCGTCCGGCCCGGCGGGCCCGGCTGAGATCTTCCAGCGTACGCTCGAGCAGCAGCCGCTCGATCCGGTCCGCCAGGTCCTGCGACACCGAAACGGCACGCCGCGCCGCCTTGGCGAACAGGTTCTTCGCCATCGCCTGTTCGACGACGGCACGCTCCGCCTTCAGCCACATGCCCCGCCCCGGAAGCCGGCGCGCCAGATCGGGCACAACCTCGCCGTCCGGTCCGACGACGAAGCGGATCATCCGCTCCGGCGCCGCTTCCTCTCCGGTCACGATGCACGTCCGCACGGGGGCGGGGTGCGCCGGACCGGCGGAGCCGTCCGAAAGATGGGACTCGATCATGATGTGAGCAAGGCTCAAGGGTTTTCTTCTCCGATCAGGCTTTGGCGGTTTCTTCCGCGGCTTCTTCGGCCGGGAACCAGTGCTCGCGCGCCTTCATGATGATGGCGTTGGCGGTCTCTGCGTCCATCGCGCTCTCGCCGACGATCTCGCGCAGCTCGTCGGAGGCAAGGTCGGCCAGGTCGTCGAGCGTCTTCACGCCCTTGTCGCCCAGGGCGACCAGCATGGCGAGCGTCAGGCCCTCGGTGCCCCGCACCTCCTCGCTGACCCCCAGCTCCTCGAGACGGGTGGCCAGTTCGGCATCGCGCTTCTCGATGAACTCCTTGGCACGGCGCTGCAGCTCGGTGGCGATGTCCTCGTCGAAGCCCTCGACGCCCTGCAGATCCTCGATCGCGGCGTCGGCCACGTCCTCGACGGTGGCGTAGCCCTCGGCGACCAGCAAATGGGCGATCACGTCGTCGACGTCGAGCGCGAGCTTGAACAGCTCGGTGCGTTCGCGCGTTTCCTTCTGGCGGCGCTCGCTCTCCTCGGCTTCGGTCATGATGTCGATCTCCCAGCCGGTAAGCTGGGAGGCGAGCTTCACGTTCTGGCCGCGGCGGCCGATCGCCAGGCTAAGCTGATCGTCGGGCACGACGACCTCGGCCTTGTTGCTCTCCTCGTCCATCAGCACCTTGCTGACCTCGGCCGGCGCCAGCGCGTTGACGATGAAGTTCGCGAACTCGGGCGACCACGGAATGATGTCGACCTTCTCGCCCTGCAGCTCCTGCACGACGGCCTGGACTCGACTGCCGCGCATGCCGACGCAGGCGCCGATCGGATCGATAGAGCTGTCGTGGCTCAACACCGCGATCTTGGCGCGGCTGCCCGGGTCGCGGGCGACGGCCTTGATCTCGATGATGCCATCATAGATCTCCGGCACTTCCTGGGTGAAAAGCTTCGCCATGAACTGCGGATGGGTGCGCGACAGGAAGATCTGCGGGCCCCGAGGCTC
>CAYZQZ010000364.1:0-4614 GCA_964480235.1 uncultured Reyranella sp.
GGTTCAGGATCTGCGCCTGCACCGAGACGTCGAGCGCCGAGGTCGGCTCGTCGCACACGAGGAACTCGGGCTGGCTCGCCAATGCGCGCGCGATCGAGATTCGCTGGCGCTGGCCGCCGGAGAATTCGTGCGGATACTTGGCGCCATCAGCCGGGGTCAGCCGCACCTGCTGCAGCCGCTCGCCCACCTGGCGCTCGAGATCGGCCTTGTCCCTGGCGAGACCAAACGCGCGGATCGGCTCGGCGACGATGTCGAACACCCGCCAGCGCGGATTGAGGCTGGCAAAGGGGTCCTGGAAGATCATCTGCATGCGCCGGCGCAGCGTCGCATTTTCGGCGCCGCTGCGCTTGCCGGACATGTCGTGGCCGTCGAACTGGATCGAGCCCGCGGTCGGCGGATAGAGCCCGACCACGAGGCGCGCCACTGTCGACTTGCCGCAACCGGACTCGCCCACCAGCGAGAAGGTCTCGCCCTTGGCGATTTCGATGTCGATGCCGTCGACCGCCTGCACGATCTGGCGCGGCCGGCCTTCCAGCTTGCGCACCAGCCAAGGCGCCGAGACGTCGAAGTAGCGTTTCAGCCCTTCGATGTGCACGAACGGCCGGGACTGACGGGGCGATTGGCCGTCAGGCATGGGCCGCCTCCTTCCCGAGCGGGGCGCCGACGCCGCGCGAATCGTGCAGCCAGCAGGCGGCCCGTCCGGCGCCGGCCGGCATCAGGTCGGGCCGCTCCTCGACGCAGCGCGCGCCCCGCTGCGGGCAACGCGGGTTGAAGGCGCATCCCCGGGGAATCTCGGTCAGCCGCGGCATCGAGCCCTCGATCTGGGTGAGGCGCTCTGAACGCGCGCCGAGATGCGGGATCGAGCCCATCAACCCCTTGGTATAGGGATGCTGGGCATGCTTGATGACGTCGCGCACCGGCCCGATCTCGACGACGCGTCCGGCATACATGGCGGCAACGCGATCAGCGGTCTCGGCTATCACGCCCATGTCGTGGGTCACGAGCATCACCGCCGTGCCGTGCTCGTGGCAAAGCCGCTTCAACAGCGAAATGATCTGCGCCTGGATCGACACGTCCAGCGCGGTGGTCGGCTCGTCGGCCACGATCAGGCGCGGGCCGGCGCACAGCGCCAGCGCGATGACCGCGCGCTGGCGCATGCCGCCGGAGAACTGGTGCGGGTAATGGTCGATGCGATGCTCGGCGCCGGGAATACCGACTTCCTTCAGGAGATCGAGGGCGCGGGCGCGGGCCTGCGATGCCGACAGGGGCAGGTGCGTCTGGATGGTCTCGATCAGCTGACGGCCGACCGAATAGAGCGGGTTCAGGCTGGTCAGCGGATCCTGGAAGATCGCGCCGATGCGCGCGCCGCGCACCTTGCGCATCTCCTCGTAGGGCAGGTTGTCGATGCGCTTGCCTTCGAGACGAACCTCGCCGGCCGCAATTCTTCCCGGCGGTTCGAGAAGCCCGATGATGGCGTTGCCCGTCAGCGACTTGCCGGCGCCCGACTCGCCCACCACGCCCAGGACCTCGCCCGGCGCGATGTCGAAGGAAACGTCGTCGACCGCGAGCAGCGTACCGCGCCGGGTCGGGAACTCGACGCGCAGGTTGCGCACCTCGAGCAGCGGCGGATTGTTGGTGCTCATCGCAGCTTCGGATTCAGGGCGTCGCGCAGCCAGTCGCCCAGCAAATTTACCGCCAGCACCAGCGACGCGAGAGTGATGCCGGGAAACACCGTGATCCACCATTCGCCGGACTGCAGGAGCTCGTTGCCGATGCGGATCAGCGTGCCGAGCGATGGCTGGGTGGAAGGCAGGCCGACGCCCAGGAAGGAGAGCGTCGCCTCCGAGATGATGGCAAGGCCGAGATTGAGCGTGGCGATCACCAGCACCGGACCGGTTACGTTGGGCAGCACGTGCCGCACCATGATCAGGATCGGCGACAGGCCGATCACGCGCGCGGCCTGGACGTATTCCTTGTTCTTCTCGACCAGCACCGAGCCGCGCACCGTGCGCGCGTACTGGACCCAGAAGCTGAGGCCAATGGCCCCGACGATGACGAAGACTGCGATTTCGTCGTGCTGCTTGACCGAGGTCAGACCGCGCACGATGCCGTCGATCAGCAGCGCCACCAGGATGGCGGGGAAAGTGAGCTGCACGTCGGCGATGCGCATGATCACCGCGTCGGTCGTGCCGCCGACATAGCCGCTCACCAGGCCGAGCGCGATCCCCAGCACCATGGCGACCACGACCGAGGCGAACCCCACGATCAGCGAAAGCCTCGTGCCGTACATGATCGAACTCAGCACGTCCCTACCCTGATCGTCGGTGCCGAGCGGAAAGGCCCATTCGCCGTCGGGGGAGACCAGCACCGGCGGCTTGAGGCCATCGCTGAGACTCAAGGTTGCCGGATCGAACGGCGTGTGCGGCGCCAGCACCGGCGACAGGAAGGAGACCAGGATGATCAGGAGCGTGGCGACCGCCGCCGCGACCGTGAGCCACGACGACTTGAAGCTCCACCAGATGTCGCTGTCGGTAACCTTGTTCAGCCAGGCGGTCATGGTCAGTGGCCCCCCACCTTCGCCGCGCCGCCCTGCCCGCGCAGACGCGGATCGACGGCGAAGTAGAGAAGATCGACGATCAGGTTGATGACCACGAACAGGAGGCCGATCAGCATCAGATAGGCCGCCATCACCGGGATGTCGGAGAATTGCACCGACTGGATGAAGAGCTGGCCGACGCCCGGCCAGGCGAACACCGTCTCGGTGACCAGGGCGAAAGCGATCAGCGCGCCCAGTTGCAGGCCGGCCACGGTGATCACCGGCACCAGCGTGTTCTTGAGCGCATGGCCGAAATTGATCGCCCGGTTGGAGAGCCCGCGGGCGCGCGCGAACTTGATGTAGTCGGTACGCATCACCTCCAGCATCTCGGAGCGCACGAGGCGCATGATCAGGGTGAGCTGGAACAACCCGAGCGTGATCGAGGGCAGGATCAGCGCCTTCAGCCCGCTGATGGTGGCGAAGTTGGTTGTCCACCACCCGAAGGTCACGGTCTGTCCGCGTCCGAAGGCCGGCAGCCAGTGCAGAATGACCGCGAAGAGCAGAATCAGCAGGATTCCGATCAGGAAGGTCGGCAGCGAGACGCCGATCAGCGACACCGCCTGCAGCAGACGACTGGTCCAGTGCCTCGGGTATAGGCCGGTGTAGACGCCCATCGGAATGCCGAACACCAGCACGAACAGTGCCGCGCAGAACGACAGCTCGATGGTAGCGGGCAGGCGCTCGACGATCATGCGGCTGACCGGTTCGGAAGTGCGGTAGCTCAGGCCGAACTTGCCCTGCGCGGCGTTGGCGAGGAAATGCATGAACTGTATGGGCGCGGGATCGTTCAGTCCCAGCCGCTCGCGCAACTGCTCGCGCTCCTGCATGGAGGTGTCCTGCCCGACCATGGCGTTGATGGGGTCGCCGACATAGCGGAACAGGAAAAACGAAACGACGCCGACGGCCAGCAGCACGGCTATCGACTGCATCAGGCGTCGAAGGATGAAGACCAGCATCGCAGGGTTTGTATTCTTGTTGGCCTCTCCCCCGCTAGGGGGAGAGGCTGCAAAGTTTGACTATCTCGAGCCTCGTTCGGGATACCGGCTACCCGCGCCAGATCCCTCGCGAATGCTCGGGATGACCGCCAGAGGCGGTCACTTCACGTTGACGAAGCGCAGCGGGAAGCTGTTGTCCGCCGGCTGCACCAGCTCGATGTTCTTGCGCGCCGCCCACACCAGGGCCTGCTGATGCAGGGGAATGTAGGCGTAGTCGTCGACATAGAGCTTGGTGGCCTGTGCGATCATGGCGTCGCGCTTGGCCTTGTCGGTCTCCTGCTCCATGGCGTCGGCGAGCTTGTCGACCGCCGGGTTGGAGTAGCCACCGGCGTTGAACTGGCCCTTCTTGGTGGCCGCGTTCGGGGTCTGGATCAGCGCCTCGAAGACGTTGTGCACGTCGTAGGTCTGCGCCGGCGACCAGCCCAGCATGTAGAAGCTGGTCTCGCCCGGCTTGAAGTCGCTCTTACGCAGGATCTTGGCGAAGTACAGGTTTCGGGTCTGGGCGCGCAGGTTCACCTTCACGCCGATCTTGGCCAGCATTGCCACGACAGCCTGGCAGATCTTGTCGTCGTTGACGTAGCGGTCGTTGGGGCAATCCATGCCGACCTCGAAGCCGTTGGGATAGCCCGCGTCGGCGAGCAGCTTCTTGGCTTCCTCCGGCTTGAGCAGCGCCGGCCGCTTGTCGAGGTCCTTCATGTAGCCGTTGATGCCCGGCGCGACCATCAGGTTGGTCGGGAACGACTGGCCGCGCATCACGGTGCGCTTGATCGCGTCGACGTCGATCGAGCGATGGATCGCCTCGCGGACGCGCTTGTCCTTGAACGGGTTCTTGCCCTTGACGTTGGACTCGAGCAGTTCGTCGCGCTCCTGGTCGAAGCCCAGGAAGACCACGCGGGTCTCGGGTCCCTCGAGCACGGAGATGTTGGCTTCCTTCTTGAGGTTCTCGGTGTCGGCGGGCGGCACCTCGTAGGTCATGTCGATGTCGCCGGCCTTCAGCGCGGCGACGCGCGTCGCGGGATTGGC
>CAYZQZ010000365.1:0-4597 GCA_964480235.1 uncultured Reyranella sp.
GGCTGAGCGCAGCGGCACAGGCGCCCCCGATCAGCGGCATGGCGACGGCGAAGACCACGACGCTGGCCGACAGCGCCCGCCGGTCGTCGCGCAGGCCGCGGCCGGCGACCAGGCCCATGTCGAGCAGGAACAGGCAAAGGAAGCCGGGGAAGGAGTCGACGAGGAAGGGCTTCAGCAGCCCGAGCCCGCGATCGCCGGTGACGATGCCGATGGCGAACGAGCCCAGCAGCATCACGACGGCACCGTTCAGCAGGATCTCGCGCAGCAGGTCTCCGCGCGGCGTTTCCAGGTTGCCCTTCTTCGCGAGCAGCAGGGCGCTCAGGATGGCCGGGGTCTCCATGGCGGCGGCCACGGCGATCATGTAGCCCTCGAACGGCACGGCCATCTGGTTGAGCACGCTCATCACGGCGACCAGGGTGACCGCCGAGATTGAGCCGTAGTGCGCCGACACGGCCGCCGCATCGACCGGCGACAGGCGCGAGACGACGCGCAGGATCGCGTAGGCGAGGAAGGGGATGCCGAACGACAGGGCGATGCCCGCCGCCAGTGCAGCCGCCAGCGTGATCGATGGCCCATGGTGGGCAACCTCGACGCCGCCGCGAAAGCCGATCGACATCATCAGGTAGAGCGACAGGAGCTTGGCCACCGCGCCGGGAATGGAAAGATCGGAGCGCGCGAGGCTGAGGCCCGCCCCGAGCAGGAAGAACAGGACCATCGGCGAGAGCAGGTTCTGGCCGGCGAGGGAGAAGAAGGTCATGGCGGTCTCTTTTTCCGGGGCACGGGTGCGGTTCGGGGGCGCCGAGGGATAAGCCGTGTACCGCCGTCAGAAAAATTGATAATAATCGACCGACTCATTTCAATAATTGATGAAAAGCACATGGCCCGGCTGCACAATCTCGATGTCGATCTCCTGCGCGCCTTCGTGACGGTGTCCGATCTCGGCAGCTTCACGCGGGCCGCCGACGCACTGCTGCGGCGGCAGTCGACCCTCAGCCTGCAGATCAAGCGGCTGGAGGACGGGCTGGGGAAGCGCCTGCTCGACCGCACCTCGCGGCGCCTGCGCCTGACCGCCGCGGGCGACGCCCTGCTCGGGCAGGCGCGGCAGATGCTCGAGCTCAACGACCGTCTGGTGGCGAGTCTCGACGAGCCGGCGCTGGCGGGCACGGTGCGTCTGGGCACGCCCGAGGATTTCGCGACCACGCACCTGCCGCAGGTCCTGGCGCGATTCTCGCAGACCTATCCGTCAGTGCAGCTCGAGGTGACGTGCGACCTCACGCTGACGCTTCTGCGGCGCTTCCGGGAGGGCGACTTCGATCTCGTGCTCGTCAAGCGCGAACCCGAACGCTCGGACCGCGGCGTGCGGGTGTGGCGCGAGCCGCTGGTGTGGGTCGCGTCGGAGAAGCTCGCGGTTCCCGACAAGGGACCCCTGCCGCTCGTGGTCTCGCCGCCGCCCTGTGTCTATCGCAAGCGCGCCACCGATTCGCTCGGCCGGCTGAAGCGGCCGTGGCGGATCGCCTACAGCTGCGCCTCGCTCGCCGGCCAGCATGCCGCGGTGAAGGCGGGGCTCGGTGTCACGGTCCTGCCCAAGGACATGGTGCCCGCGGGCCTGGCCGCGATCGAGCGCAGGTCCGGCCTGCCCGACCTGCACGATACCGAGATCGCGCTGCTGGCGGCACGCGGGCTCTCCGCCCCGGCCCGCCGCCTGCACGACCACATGGTGCGGTCGCTGGAAACGGTCGGCGCGGCCTGACGGGCGGAAGCGTCTCTCAGAGAGGCGGGAAGACCCGCGGCCATACCGGCGACGGCGGCGGCACGGGATACCAGCCTCGCTTGCCCGGATGAGGTCCCTGCGCCTGCGCTCGTTCGAGTGCCTCGAGCAGCTCTTCGCGCTTGAAGGGCGCCGCGACTGCCGGGGCAAAGGCATGGTCCCGCGGAATCGAGATCAGGGAATCGCGGACGAGCCACACGAAAGGAATGCCGGCCCGGGCCAGGCTGTCGGCGACGGTGCTGCTGCCGTCGGCGAGGTGCAGATCCAGCACCGCACCGTCGAGCGTGCCCTGGCGGACCAGGCGGTCGGCTTCGCCGGCCGAGGCGGCGGGACCGACGGCGAGGTAGCCGGCCTCGCGCAGCAGGCGCTGAATGTCGAGCGCCAGGGCGGCGGCGTCCTCGACGATGAGGATGCGACCGCGCGGCGGTTCGTCCGCCAGGGCGGGTTCGAACCGCTGACGCTCCGGCGCGTCGAGCGCCGCAAGGCGCGGCACGATCGGCGGACGCCCGTTGCGGCGGAAAGAACGGAAAGAGGGGAGCGGCACCTCCGGCGCGGGGCCGGGCAGGGAAGCAGCTGACCCGAACGTCATACCTTACCTCCTCGCGTGAAGATGATGGGAAGAAGCCGGTGAAGGACGCCGCCTGCTTCGGCGGCGTCCTCCAGGTCCGGTTTGGTGCAGGCCGGGCCGGCTACTGCTGCGTGATCGTGCGCGGCTCGGCGGCGGCCTCGATGCGGATGGCGCGCGCCTTCTTCTCCTCGGGGATCTCGCGCTTGAGCTCGATCGTCAGCAGGCCGTGGGCCAGCTTCGCGCCGGTCACCCTGACGTGGTCGGCGAGCTGGAAGCGCCGCTCGAAGTCCCGGCCGGCGATGCCGCGATAGAGATACTCGACCTGGTCGCTGGACGGCTGGGCCTTGCCGGTGACCAGGAGCTCACCCTCCTTCTGGGTCACATTCAGCTCGGCTTCCGCAAAGCCCGCCACGGCCATCACGATCCGGTAGGCGTCGTCGCCCGCCCGCTCGATGTTGTACGGCGGGTAACCGGAACCGCTGCCGGTCTGGCTGGCCACGGAATCGAGCAGGTCGAAGACCCGGTCGAAGCCGACGGTGGCGCGATAGAAGGGTGCGAAATCGAAATCGGTACGCATGGTCATCCTCCTGTGAGCGATGGGTTGCGAATCGGCCCCCCGAAGGGCGGCCGCCGGGCGACACCGCACGATGCCGCCTCGACCGAGCGATCTAGGAGCGGCTCTCGCGCCGTCAAGGGTGTGGAAATCGTCCGGCGCCGCGGCGCAGCCGGTGGCCGGAACGAAAAAATTCGAGATTTTTCAATCGGTTGATTTTTCTGGCCGCGTCGGGGAAGGGCCGGGAAAAATTTGCGGCAGAACCTTGAAGGCCGGCCGGCGAATTTCCAAATCGCCCACCGCCCGGCGGCGCAAGCGGCCGGGCCCACATGACCATTGTTCTGCACCTGGAGGATCTGAATGCATTTCCGCCCGCTGCACGACCGTGTCGTCGTGCGCCGCATCGAGGCCGATGAGAAGACTGCCGGCGGCATCATCATTCCCGACACCGCCAAGGAAAAGCCCATGGAAGGCGAGGTCGTCGCCGTGGGGCCGGGGGCCCGCGACGAGAACGGCAAGCTCGTCCCGCTCGATCTCAAGGCCGGCGATCGTATCCTGTTCGGCAAGTGGTCGGGCACCGAGGTCAAGATCGACGGCGAGGAGCTCCTGATCATGAAGGAGAGCGACGTGATGGGCGTGCTCGACAAGAAGCCGTCCCTGCGGCGCGCCGCCTGACGACGCCGCTTTTTCCGCCAACCAGCCCTGAGGAAGGAGGCAAGGGTCAATGTCTGCGAAGGAAGTGAAGTTTTCGACGGAAGCGCGCGCCAAGGTGCTGCGCGGCGTCGACACGCTGGCCGATGCCGTCAAGGTGACGCTCGGCCCGAAGGGCCGCAATGTGGTGATCGAGAAGAGCTTCGGCGCACCGCGCATTACCAAGGACGGCGTCACGGTCGCCAAGGAGATCGAGCTCGCCGACAAGTTCGAGAATATGGGCGCCCAGATGGTGCGCGAAGTCGCGAGCAGGACCAACGACCTGGCCGGCGACGGCACCACGACCGCGACCGTGCTTGCCCAGGCGATCGTGCGGGAGGGCGCCAAGGCGGTGGCCGCCGGCATGAACCCGATGGACCTCAAGCGCGGCATCGACCTCGCCGTCGAGGCCGTCGTCGGAGACCTCAAGGCGCATGCCCGCAAGGTGACGAAGAACGGCGAGATCGCCCAGGTCGGCACCATCTCGGCCAACGGCGATCCGGAGATCGGCCGTTACCTCGCGGAGGCCATGGAGAAGGTCGGCAACGAGG
This sequence comes from uncultured Reyranella sp., assembly GCA_964480235.1. Lineage (GTDB taxonomy): Bacteria > Pseudomonadota > Alphaproteobacteria > Reyranellales > Reyranellaceae > Reyranella. The sequence goes on from CAYZQZ010000365.1 coordinate 4,131, forward strand.
GCGTGATCACGGTCGAGGAAGCGAAGTCGCTGTCGACTGAACTCGAGGTGGTCGAGGGCATGCAGTTCGACCGCGGCTTTGTCTCACCCTATTTCGTGACCAACCCGGACAAGATGCGGGTCGAGCTCGAGGATCCGTACATCCTGATCCATGAGAAGAAGCTCTCGGGCCTGCAGGCGATGCTGCCGGTGCTCGAGGCGGTCGTGCAGAGCGGCAAGCCGCTGCTGATCGTCGCCGAGGAAATCGAGGGCGAGGCGCTGGCCACGCTGGTCGTCAACCGGCTGCGCGGCGGGCTGAAGGTGGCGGCGGTCAAGGCGCCGGGCTTCGGCGATCGTCGCAAGGCGATGCTCGAGGACATCGCCATCCTGACCGGCGGGACCGCCATCTCCGAGGATCTCGGCATCAAGCTCGAGAACGTGACGCTGCAGATGCTCGGCCGCGCCAAGAAGGTGATGATCGACAAGGAC
>CAYZQZ010000366.1:0-4590 GCA_964480235.1 uncultured Reyranella sp.
CGGCTGCAGGCAGTCGAGCGAAGCCGCCCAGGTGTCCTTGCCGACGCCGTCGACGACCACGGGCACACCCTTGCCTTTGGTGATCTTCTTCACCTCTTCGACGATGTTCTGCTTGGTGTAGTCGATCACCCACTTGTAACCGTTCTTCTTGGCGAGGGCGGCCTTCTCGGGCGACGACACGGTGCCGATCACCTTGTAGCCGCGCGCCTTGGCCCACTGGCCGAACAGCAGGCCGACGCCACCGGCGGCGGCATGGAACAGGATCGTGTCGCCCTTCTTCAGCCAGGCCTTGGGCGTGTGATCGACCAGGTATTCAGTGGTCATGCCCTTGAGCATGATCGCGGCGGCCTCCTCGTCGCTCACACCCTTCGGGACGTGGACAAGCTGATCGACACCCATCAGGCGCTCCTGGCAGTAGGCGCCGAGCACGCCGCAATAGGCGACCCGGTCGCCCTTCTTGAAACCCTTCACCTTGGGCCCGACCTCGAGGATCACGCCCGCCGCCTCGCGGCCGACCGCGTTGGGCAGCGGCGTCTGATAGAGGCCGGAGCGCGTATAGATGTCGATGAAATTGAGACCGATCGCGGTATGCCGGATCTTGACCTGCCCGGGTCCTGGGGAGCCGACCTGGACGTCGGCGAGCTGCATCTTCTCGGGACCGCCATTTTCGTGGATCAGGATCGACTTTGACATCTTGCTTCCCCCTCTGCTCGGCCGCTCCACGACCGAAGGGCGTCGAGTATAGTGACCGGGCCCTCATGCGCCAGCCTCAGGAGTAACCTTCGTAATGACCATGAACAGGCGCCGATTCGCACTCGCTGCAGCATCTGCAGCCGTGGCCGCGCCAGCGCTGACAGGCCCGGCGTCAGGCCAGGACATCGCCTCGATCGTACTGCGGAGCAACCGGGCAACCTACCGGCTCGTCACCATGGCGACCGGCCTGGTGCAGCCTTGGAGCATTGCCTTCCTGCCCGACGGCCGGCAGCTGATCACCGAGCGCCCAGGACGGCTCAGGGTCTACGCCAACGGCTCGCTCTCACGCGCGGCGGTTCCGGGCGTTCCAGAGGTGTATGCCTCGGGCCAGGGCGGCCTGCTCGACGTCTGCCTGCATCCCAACTTCGCGCAGAACAAACTGCTCTATCTGTCCTATTCCGGCGGCACCGGAAGCGAGGTCGCCACGACCGTGGCGCGTGCGGAATGGACCGAGAGCGGGCTGCGCAACGTCGGCGTCATCTTCCGTGGCTCGCCGGTGGCCGGCGGCCTGCATTTCGGCTCGCGCATCGTCTTCGATCGCGCCGGCCTGATGTACGTCACCTGTGGCGAGCGCTACCAGATGAAACGCGCGCAGGACCTCAACGATCTCGCCGGCAAGGTGGTGCGGCTGAAGGACGACGGCAGCGTGCCGCCGGACAATCCTTTCGTCGGCCAGCCCGGCGCGCGGCCGGAGATCTTCACCTGGGGCCACCGCAATCCGCAGGGCCTTTCGATGCATCCCGAGACCGGCCGGATCTGGGAGGTCGAGCACGGCCCGCGAGGCGGCGACGAGCTCAATCTGCTGAAGGCCGGCGCCAATTACGGCTGGCCGCTCGCCACCTATGGCATCGACTACAACGGCTCGATCATCAGCCCGAACAAGACCCTGCCGGGCATGGAAGATCCGGTGCGCTACTGGGTGCCGTCGATCTCGCCATGCGGACTCGTGTTCTATAGCGGCGACAAGTTCCCGGGCTGGAAGGGCTCGCTGTTCACCGGCGCGCTGTCGAGCTTCGCGCTCTACCGCATCGAACTCGACGGCGAGAAGTGGCGCAGCGAAGAGCTGCTGGTCGAAGGCCGGCTGCCCTACATCCGCGACGTGCGGCAGGGACCGGACGGCCTGCTCTATCTCGTGACGCAGAGCGAGAACGGCAGTCTGTACCGCCTGGAACCCATGTAATGCCGGTTCTCCGATGCTGATCCTGGCTTCAACCAGTCAGTCGCGGCGCGAGCTGCTGACCAACGCGGGCCTGACGTTCGAGATCAAGGCGCCAGGCGTCGACGAGGATGAGATCAAGCTCAGTCTCGCGGCCCAGAAGGCCGACGCCGTCGCAATCGCCGCGACCCTTGCCGAGCTGAAGGCCACACGCGTTTCGGCTCGCTTCCCCGAGGCCTTCACGATCGGTGGCGACTCGACCCTGGCCTGCGAGGGAAGGCTGTTCGACAAGCCGCCGAGCATCGCCGCCGCGCGTGATCAATTGCTGGCGCTGCGCGGCAGGACGCACGATCTCGTTTCGTCGGTGGTGGTCGCTCGAGGTGGCGTGCGGATCTGGCATCACACCGAGCGCGCAAGGCTCACCATGCGGCCGTTCAGCGAAGTCTTCCTCGATGCCTATCTCGCCCAGGCCGGCGACAGCGTAACCAGCTCGGTCGGCGCCTACCGGCTCGAGAGCGTGGGCGCCAATCTCTTCAGCAAGATCGAAGGCGACTATTTCACCATCCTCGGCCTGCCGTTGCTGCCGCTCTTGTCCTTCCTCGCCGGGCATGGCATCGGCCTTGGGGCATCATGAGCGCCTACGAAACCCTCCTGGCCGAAGCGAAGGGTCGGCCGTTCGCCGCCATCGTCGGCTGGCCGGTCGACCAGTCGCGCTCGCCCGCCCTGCACGGCTTCTGGCTGAGGCAGCACGGCATCTCCGGGCACTACGGTCGCCTGCCGGTCGAGCCCAGGCGCGAGGCATTAGAGACCCTGGTGGCGTTCCTGCGCAGGACGCCCAACGCACGCGGCTGCAATCTCACGCTGCCGCACAAGATCGAGATCATGCCGTTGCTCGATCGCATCCACCCCGATGCCGCGCGAATCGGCGCGGTGAACACCGTGATCAAGCAGGCCGACGGCTCCCTCGAAGGCCGCAATAGCGACGGCTTCGGCTTCCTCGCCCATCTCAAGGCCAGCGCGCCAAAGTGGAAGCCTGACTCCGGCCCCGTGGTCGTGCTCGGTGCCGGCGGCGCGGCGCGCGCCATCGTCTGTACCTTGATGGATGCGGGCGTGCCGGAACTGCGCCTGATCAACCGGACGCAGGCGACCGCCGTCACGCTCGGTGCCGCCTTCACGCCCGATGACGGCCGCCGCATCGCGATCGAGCGCTGGGAAGATCGCTCGGCCGCGCTCGACGGCGCCACGCTGCTGGTCAACAACACATCGCTCGGCATGACCGGCAAGCCGCCGCTGGAGATCGACCTGGCGAAGCTGCCGACAGGCGCCGTGGTCGACGACATCGTCTACATTCCACTCGAGACCGACCTGCTTGCGCGCGCCCGCGCCCGCGGTCACGTCTGCGTCGACGGGCTCGGCATGCTGCTGCACCAGGGCCGTATGGGCTTCAAAGCCTGGTTCGGCGCCGATCCGCAGGTGAGCGAGGAGCAGCGCAAGCAGGTGCTGGCGGCATGAGCGACGCCCCGAAAGCCGACGCCGGCAATCCGCCGGAAGGCTTCAAGCCGCTGTTCCGCACCAGCCCGTTCCTCGATCACAACGGGCCGTTCTACTTCCGCGAGAAGGGCGACGGCACGTTCGTGGTCGGGCTGCGCATCCAGCCCAAGCATGCCAATGCCCGAGGTATCGCCCATGGCGGCATCCTGATGACCATGTGCGACATCGCGCTGGGCTACCGCACGACGCGCAGGCAGACACCCAACCCGATGTTGACGACGGCGAGCGTGAAGACCGACTTTGCCGGATCGGCAAAGATCGGCGACTGGGTCGAAGCCCATGTCGACGTCCAGAAGGTCGGGGGGCGGCTGGCCTTCGCGAATTGCTATCTGATGGTCGGAGACGAGCGCATCGTGCACGCCTCCGCTGTGTTTGCCCGGACGGGTGATCGTCCCTCGTCCTAGCCGGGTTTTTGTCTTTTCTGAACCGCGTGGGCTCTCGGCGTTGACTACAACGCCTGCCGCCCACCGGGCGCGCGGGCGCGCCCTTACTGGTTCATGGAGCCGAAGAAGTCCTGGTTGGTCTTCGCCGTGCGCAGCTTGTCGAGCAGGAACTCGATCGCGTCGACGGCGCCCATCGGCATGAGGATGCGGCGCAGCACCCACATCTTCGACAGCGTCGCGCGATCGACCAGCAGCTCTTCCTTGCGGGTGCCCGACTTGGTGATGTCGATCGCCGGGAAGGTGCGCTTGTCGGCGACCTTGCGGTCCAGGATGATTTCCGAGTTACCGGTGCCCTTGAACTCCTCGAAGATCACCTCGTCCATGCGGCTGCCGGTGTCGATCAGCGCGGTGGCGAGGATGGTCAGCGAACCGCCTTCCTCGATGTTGCGTGCCGCACCGAAGAAACGCTTCGGACGCTGCAATGCGTTGGCATCGACGCCACCGGTCAACACCTTGCCCGAGCTCGGCACCACGGTGTTGTAGGCGCGTGCCAGACGCGTGATCGAGTCGAGCAGGATGACCACGTCCTTCTTGTGCTCGACGAGACGCTTGGCTTTCTCGATGACCATTTCGGCCACCTGCACGTGACGGGCCGCCGGCTCGTCAAAGGTCGAGGACACCACTTCGCCCTTCACCGTGCGTTGCATCTCGGTGACTTCCTCGGGCCGCTCGTCGATGAGCAGCACG
>CAYZQZ010000367.1:0-4535 GCA_964480235.1 uncultured Reyranella sp.
GACCACTTCACCTACGTGATCGCGGGCGACGGCTGCCTGATGGAAGGCGTCGGTCAGGAAGCGATCACTCTTGCGGGCCATCTTGGCCTCGGCCGGCTGATCGTGCTGTTCGACGACAACGGCATCTCGATCGACGGCCCGACCTCGCTCTCCACCTCGGAAGACCACAAGAAGCGCTTCGCCGCCGCCGGCTGGCACGTACTGGCGGTCGACGGTCACGATCCCGAGGCGGTTACGCGGGCGATCCGCAAGGCGCGCAAGATCGAGGACAAGCCCTCGCTGATCGCCTGCAAGACGACCATCGGCTACGGCGCGCCGACCAAGGCCGGCACCGCGGCGACCCACGGCTCGCCGCTCGGCAAGGACGAGGTCGCGGGCGCCCGCACCAAGCTTGGCTGGCCCTATCCGCCGTTCGAGATTCCCGAGGCCGTCTTCAGCGCCTGGCGCAAGGTCGGCAACAAGGGCAAGTCGCAGCGCCGCAAATGGACCAAGCGACACGCCTCCATGGCCGAGGCGGACCGCGCCGAATTCGATCGCCGCCAGGCCGGCACCATTCCGGCCGCAGTCGGCGAGGCGCTCGCCGTGCTCAAGGCCAAGATTGCCGCCGAAAAACCCGCCTGGGCGACGCGCAAGTCGAGCCAGGAGACCCTGGAAGTCATCAACCCGATCCTGCCCGACACGATCGGCGGCTCGGCCGACCTGACCGGCTCGAACAATACCAAGACCGCGACCATCAAGGGCGCGACGCTGGCCGATCCGTCGGGCCGCTACGTTTATTACGGCATCCGAGAACACGCGATGGCCGCGGCGATGAACGGCATGGCGCTGCATGGCGGCGTCATTCCCTACGGCGGGACGTTCATGGTCTTTACCGACTATTGCCGGCCGTCGATCCGTCTGTCGGCGCTGATGGGCATCCGGGTGATCTACGTGATGACCCACGATTCCATCGGTCTGGGCGAAGACGGCCCGACCCACCAGCCCGTCGAGCATCTGCCGGCCCTGCGCACCATTCCGAACCTGATGGTGATGCGGCCGGCCGACACGATCGAGACCGCCGAGTGCTGGCAGATTGCGCTCGAGTCGCAGAAGACGCCGAGCGTCATCGCGCTGACCCGCCAGAACCTGCCAACCGTCCGCGGCACCCTCAGCGCTCAATTGGGGGACGAAAACCTCTGCAAACGCGGCGCCTACATCCTGGCGGGCGAAGCCTCGGCACCGATCCGCCTGATCGCCTCGGGTTCCGAGGTGCAGCTTGCCTTGGCGGCGCGGGACCTCCTGGCGAAAGACGGGCTGCAGTCGGCTGTTGTGTCGATGCCGTCGTGGGAGTTGTTTGAGGCTCAGGATGGCGCCTATCAGCGCGAGGTCATGGGCGTCGACGGCACGGTTCGCGTCGCCTGCGAGGCGGCGACTGGCTTCGGCTGGGAGCGCTGGCTCGGGGCCAGGGGAACTTTCGTGGGCATGAAGGGCTTTGGCGCGTCGGCCAAGGCGTCGGACCTGTATAAGCATTTCGGCATCACGGCCGAGGCGATCGCCGAGCAGGCGCGCCTGCTGGCCCGTTAACGGAGGGCAAAATGGCAGTTCGGGTTGCAATCAACGGGTTTGGCCGCATCGGCCGCAATGTGCTGCGCGCGATCATGGAATCGGGCCGCAAGGACATCGAAGTCGTGGCGATCAACGATCTCGGCCCGGTCGAGACCAATGCCCACCTGTTCCGCTTCGACAGCGTGCACGGCAAATACAACGGCGAAGTGAAGGTTGCCGGCGACACGATCGATGTCGGCCGCGGCCCGATCAAGGTCACTGCCGAGCGCGATCCCTCCAAGTTGCCGCACAAGGCGCTGGGCGTCGATGTCGCGCTGGAATGCACCGGCATCTTCACGTCGAAGGAAAAGGCGATGGCGCACATCACCGCCGGCGCCAAGCGCGTGCTGGTCTCGGCTCCTGCCGACAACGCCGACCTCACGGTCGTCTACGGCGTGAACCACGACAAGCTCACCAAGGACCACGTGGTCGTCTCGAACGCCTCGTGCACCACCAACTGCCTGGCGCCGGTCGCCAAGGTGCTGAACGACGCGGTCGGCATCGACAAGGGCTTCATGACCACGATCCACGCCTACACGGGTGATCAGCCGACGCTCGACACCATGCACAAGGATCTCTATCGCGGCCGCGCCGCCGCGCTGTCGATGATCCCGACCTCGACCGGCGCCGCCAAGGCCGTCGGCCTGGTGCTGCCGGAGCTCAACGGCAAGCTCGACGGCGTGGCGATCCGGGTGCCGACTCCGAACGTCTCGGTCGTCGACTTCAAGTTCGTCGCCAAGAAGAAGACCGACAAGGACGAGATCAACAAGGCGATCAAGCTCGCTGCCGCCAACCAGCTCAAGGGCATCCTGGGCTGGACCGACGCACCGAACGTCTCGATCGACTTCAACCATGACAGCCACTCGTCGACCTTCCACATGGACCAGACCAAGGTCATGGACGGCACGTTGGTGCGCGTCATGAGCTGGTACGACAACGAGTGGGGCTTCTCCAACCGCATGGCCGACACTGCCGTGGCGATGGGCAAGCTCGGCTAGACGCCGCGAAACGCCTCTTCGAGAGAATACTGCTTCGGCGCCTGCAACGGCGCCGATTGCATTTCGACGAGACCCGCAAGGTGAGCCGACATCAGCCTGCTCGCCCTCTCGGCCTTGCCCGCGAGAATCGCCTCGGCAATGTCGCCATGCTCGTGCGGCCCTGCGCAATTGTGCAGGCGTTCCGGCGCCGCCAGCGAGAAGTGCATCGTCGTGCGGGTCATCATGGCGCGCAGCAGCTTGCCGAGTTCTCCGTTGTCGCAGAGTTCGGCCAGAAGAATATGAAACTCGCCCGAGAGTTCGAACAGGCGACCGCGGTCGTTGCGGCGTGAGGCCGCGCGCTCGGCCGCAATGTGCGCTTTCAGGCGCTTCGCAGCCACTCCGGGCCGGTCGGCAAGACGGCGTACGATTGCCGCCTCGAGCATCCCTCGTACGTCGTAGATCTCGCGCATCTCCTCGACGCTGAGCGAGGGCACGAAGGTGCCGCGATTGGGCACTGCCGTGAGCCACCCCTCGTGCACCAGGCGATGCAGTGCCTTGCGCACGCGTTCGCGACTCACTTTCAGCACGCGCGCCAGCGCCGGCTCCTGCAGCTTGGTGCCAGGCGCCAGCCGGCCGGCATGCATCGCCCGTCGGATCGCGCCATAGACGGCTTCATCGACCGCGACGTTGCCTTTTGTCCGTGACCGCAACCCGGGCTTACGCGCCATCGCTCTGGCCGCTCGCTTGCATGGAAGATTTCGGATCGGAGGACGGGGCCATGGCTACCGGCGGAAGTGACGATTTAATGTGCACATTACCATATGGAATGTGCACATTCTGGGCCAGAGCGCATCGGAGCCAGGCATGAAGGTCGCGCCCTATCCGCGTGACCTCGCCGGCTATCGCGGCCGGCCGCCGGCCTGGAACCTGCCGGGCGGCGCCCGGGTCGCGGTATCCCTGGTAATCAATTTCGAGGAGGGCGCCGAACTCTCGGCCGGCGACGGCGATCCGGTCTCCGAGCGGCTGGGCGAGATCGTCTCGATCATTCCGGCCGGCAGGTGGGACCAGGGCACCGAGCAGGTCTTCGCCTACGGCATGCGCGCCGGGATCTGGCGGTTCCTCGACTGGCTGGAGCGTCACAAGCGCCGCATCACGTTCTACATGTGCGGTCGCGCGATCGAGCGCTCCCCGGATATTGCCCGGCGCATCGTCGAACTGGGCCATGAGCCGGCCTGCCATGGCTGGCTGTGGCAGCCACAATCCTCGTTCGATAGCGAGGCCGCCGAACGGACCGATGTCGAACGCTGCATCGCGGCGTCGCTGACGGCCACCGGCCAGCGCCCGCAGGGCTTTTTCAGCCGCGGCAGCGAGAGTCCGTGGACCCGCCGGATCCTGCGCGACCTCGACTTCACCTATGCCAGCAACGGCCTCGACGACGATTTCCCCTATTGGGACAGGAGCGAGCCGGCGCGGCCGCTGCTCGTGTTGCCCTACGCCTTCGACAGCAACGACATAAAGTTCTTCCATCCCAACGGCTTCGTGAATGCCGACGAGATGGTGACCTATGTACGCGATGCGCTCGAAGTGCTCGTCGCCGAGGGCGAGGCCGGCTTCCCGCGCATGCTCAATATCGGCTGGCACCTGCGCATCGCCGGACGGCCGGGCCGATTCGCCGCCTTCAAGCGCATTCTCGAGCTGCTCGACAGCTATGGCGACAAGGTCTGGGTCGCCCGCCGCATCGACATTGCCGAAAGCTGGCGGGCGCAGTTTCCGGCATGACCGGCTCGCTGGCATGCCGCTTGCGTCGCCGCCCCGAAAGGAGGCAGGCGCCGTGAATGCCCCAGCTCCCGCGCTAGCCCGCGCCGGACGCACGCTCGATGTCGAGGACCTGTCCGTCCGCTACGGCAGCATGCGCGCGGTCGACGGCGTGACGCTCTCCATCGAGCCCGGCGAAGTGGTGGCCCTGCTGGGCCC
>CAYZQZ010000368.1:0-4515 GCA_964480235.1 uncultured Reyranella sp.
CTGCTCGGCCGACCGCCAGGCGCTGGGCAAGATCACCAGGGACGGCATCTTCCTCGAGCAGCTCGAGACCAATCCGGCGCATTTCCTGCCCGAGGTCGAGCCGACGCAGCTCTCCGGCAACGTCGTCTCGGTCGACCTCAACAAGGGCATGGCGCACACGCTGTCGATCCTGACGCAGCATCCGGTGAAGACCCGCGTGAACTTGACCGGCACCCTGATCGTGGCGCGCGACAGTGCGCACGCCAAGCTCAAGGAGCGGCTCGATGCGGGCCAGGGCCTGCCCGACTACTTCAAGCAGTTCCCGGTCTACTACGCCGGTCCTGCCAAGACCCCGACCGGCATGGCTTCCGGATCGTTCGGCCCGACCACCGCCGGCCGCATGGACTCCTACGTCGATCTCTTCCAGGCCAACGGCGGTTCGATGGTCATGCTGGCCAAGGGCAACCGCAGCAAGGCCGTCGTCGACGCCTGCAAGAAGCACAAGGGCTTCTATCTCGGCTCGATCGGCGGGCCGGCGGCGATCCTGGCCAAGAACTGCATCAAGAAGGTCGAGGTCCTAGAGTATCCGGAACTGGGCATGGAAGCGATCTGGCGCATCCAGGTCGAGAACTTCCCGGCCTTCATCGTCACTGACGACAAGGGCAACGACTTCTTCAGCGAGCTCAAAATCTAGCGACCCGCCCTGTCGAGGCCCGGCCCGGCGCGCTAGGCTCCCTCCAAAGACAAAGGGAGAAAACGACCGGGGAGGGTTTCAATGCTCAGGATCCTGGCCGCCATTCTGGCGGCGGTAACGCTCTGGCTGCCTGGCGCCGCCGGAGCGCAAGCGTACCCGTCCAAGCCGATCCGCTTCGTGCTGCCGTTCGGAGCGGGATCGGCGACCGACGCGCTGGCCCGCATCGCGGGCCACGAGCTCGAGCAGACGCTCGGCCAACCCATCATCATCGTGCCGAAGCCGGGCGCCGACGGCGCCCTGTCGGCGGGCGAAGTGAAGCGCGCGGCACCCGACGGCTATACGTTCCTGTTCGGCACCAACAGCCCGCTCGCCGTCGCCCCGAACATGCTGAAGGAGCCGCCCTACGACGTGATGGCCGACTTCACGCCGGTCACCTATCTCGGCGACAACACCTTCTTTATCGTCGTGCATCCGTCGTTGCCGGTGAAGACCGTCGCCGAACTGATCGCCTTCGCCAAGGCAAGCCCGACACCCCTGAACTACGCGACCGGCAATACCTACGCCTTCGTGTCGATGGCGATGTTCGCCAAGGCAAACGGCATCCGGCTCGAAGCCGTCCGCTACAAGTCCGAACCCGACGCCATGACCGACCTGCTGTCGGGCCGGGTGCAGCTGATGAACGGGACCTCGACTTCCACCGTTCCGCACGTGAAGGCGGGCAGGCTGCGGGCCTTGTCGACGTCCTTTCCCGAACGCAGCCCCCTGATGCCCGAACTGCCGTCATTCGTCGAAGCAGGTCAGAAGCCCTTCCCGATCGGTCCCTGGTTCGCGCTGGTCGGGCCTGCCGGCCTGCCGCCCGAGATCGTGGCCACCATGAACAAGGCGATGTCCGCCGCACTCGCCAAGCCATCCGTGGTGGAGCAGATGCAGCGACACGGCTTCATACCGAAATCGTCGACGCCCGAGGTGCTGGCGAAATACATGCAGGATCAGCTCGGGGTCTGGAAGACGGTGTTGAAGGACGCCGGCATCGAGCCGCAATAGTCGGCGACAAAAAAAGACCCGGGAGGTTTCCCTCCCGGGTTCAGTTTGCTGTCCCGCGGCCCGCCATCCCGTTTTCCCCAGAAGGACGGAAGGCCGCTCCCAAAACTCTTCGCTAGCTGCGGCAGCCCTCTTCGCGGGCGCACCACTTGTCGATCCAGGTGTTGCCGTGCCGTTCGTTGATGACCTGCAGCCAGTCGCCGCGGCAACCGAGCACGCGGAACTTGCCGTCTTCGTTCTCGATCGCGCCGGTCTGGTGGCCCATCAGGCCCGGCCGGTCGAAAGTCTTGATCGTGCCGTCGACGCGGGCGTCGACCGCCAGCAGGTCGGCGGGCACCCAGCCGTACGGGCGGGCGGCGCCGCCTTCAATGGCGGTGTAGTCGGCGGCGGAGTTGAGCGCGATGCGCGCCCAGCCGCTCTGGCTCGACAGGATGGTGACGACCGATCCCTTGAGATCGACGGTCATGTCCTTGGCCTGGAGCACGCCCACGACCGGCGCTTCCGGCGTCGGTTGCGCACGTACCTGGATGGTCTCGCCGCGATGCAGCAGGGCGTACGCCTGAGCTGCCTTGCACGAACCGGCCTGGCCGGTGCTGGCATCGACCGAGCGCTCGAGGACCGCGAGGCCCGCAAGCACGGCGATCGTGCCGATGATGGCGCGAATCGTCATGAACCCTTCCCACATTGTCTGGCGGCAGATCCCCATCTGCCGACCCCTTCACCCGCACCCCTTCTAGCAATCGAGTCGGAAGGGAGTCCGTCGGGTCTTTGTATCCTTCGTTTCCTCTCGCCTGGCGCCTCTAAATCGCGAATTTTTGCGGCGATTCAATGCCCTCCGACGCCTTCTAAATGTCTAAAATGAGAAACGAAGATGGCTTTTCCCGCGTACCGGCTACAGTGCGGGCCATGAATCTCGCCAAACAGCATCTCGATGTCGGCCTGTTCTCCAACAAGCGCGACGAGCAGCTCGCCTTCTGGCAGCAGACCGTGGGGCTGCCCTATGACCACATGGGCAAGGTCGGCGGCGGCGTGCAGCAGCACCGCCATCACATGAATGGTTCGATCCTGAAGATGAACCACGCCCGCGATCCGCTGCCTGCCATGGCGCCGTCGGGCATCATCGGCCTGCAGATCGCACGTGAAGGCTTGAAGGAGTCGAAGCCGCTCGCCGATCCCGACGGCAACAAGGTGAGCCTGGTGCCAAAGGGCCAGGACGACGTGCAAGGCATCGCCATCCAGCTCAGGGTCAATGATCCCGACGCACACGACCGCTTCTGGACTCATGCCATGCAGTTCGAGCGCGCCGGCGAAGGCCGCTATCGCTGCGGCGATTCGCTGGTCGTGATCGCCGAGCAGGGCAAAGTCGAGCATCGCGGACAGCAATGGCGCGGGCCGGGCTATCGCTACATGACCGTGCAGATCTGGGATTGCCTGAAGGAATACGAGGGGATCCTCGCCCGCGGCGGCACGTCGGGCGGCGACGTGCGCGTGCTGGGCGAGACGGTGCGCTATGCCTTCGTCTGCGATCCCGACGGCAACCACATCGAGATCAGCCAGCGCGCCACCCTGACGGGTGGCCGGCTATAGGCAGCGGGGGGGCCTCTGAAGGCTACTTGCCGCGCCCTTCCAGCGCTGCCTTGAGATCCTGCAGGCCGAGGGCGGCCGGCTTGATCTTGCGGCTGTTGCGCAGGGCTTCCTTCGCGGCGGTCTCGGCGGCCAGCTGACGTTCAGCGGCAAGGCGCTTGGCTTCTTCGGCGGCGAGACGCTCGGCCTCGGCCCTGGCGGCGGCCTTCGCGGCGCGCTCGGCCTTCTGCTGCTCGCGCTCGGCGGCCTTGGCCCGGCGCTGCTCGGCCTCGCGCTCCTCGCGCTGACGGGCTGCTTCCAGCCGAGCCTGCTGGCGGGCGGCGAATTCGGGGTCGTTCGTCGGATCGTTCTTCTTGGCCTTCTCGAGCAAGGCCAGGCGGGCTTTCGCCTGGGCTTCCAGGCGGTCGGTAAACGTATCTTGGTTCTTCAACGGTGTTCCTCTGTTGCTGACCGCTACTACTCAGCCGCGGCGGCCGCGGCCTGCTTCTTGGCGCGCTTGCGGTCCTCGGGATTGAGGAATCGCTTGCGCAGCCGAATCGACTTGGGCGTGATTTCGACCAGTTCGTCTTCCTCGATATAGGCGATCGCCTGCTCGAGGCTCATCTTGCGCGGCGGCGTGAGGCGTACCGCCTCGTCCTTGCCGGCAGCGCGGATGTTGGTGAGCTGTTTGCCCTTCAGCACGTTGATTTCGAGGTCGTTGCCGCGGCTGTGCTCGCCGACGATCATGCCCTGATAGACCGAAACGCCGGGATCGATGAACATCGGGCCGCGATCCTCGAGCTTCCACATCGCGTAGGCGACGGAAACGCCTTCCTCGTTGGCGATCAGCGCGCCGTTGCGGCGGCCGGCGATCGGGCCACGATAGGGGCCGTACTCGTGGAAGATGCGGTTCATCACGCCGGTTCCGCGGGTATCGGTCAGGAACTCGCCATGATAGCCGATCAGGCCGCGCGACGGGGCGTAGAACACCAGGCGGGTCTTGCCGGCGCCCGACGGACGCATGTCCTGCAGTTCGCCCTTGCGCAGCGAGATCTGCTCGACGACGACGCCGGTGAAGGCGTCATCGACGTCGATCACGACCTCTTCGATAGGCTCCAGCCGCTGGCCGGTCTTGGGATCGTTCTGGAAGAGAACGCGCGGGCGGCCGACGGCGAGTTCGAAGCCCTCGCGGCGCATGGTTTCGATCAGCACGCCGAGCTGCAGTTCGCCGCGGCCGG
>CAYZQZ010000369.1:0-4513 GCA_964480235.1 uncultured Reyranella sp.
GCCACAGCGGCGGTGTTGAAGGCCTGATCCACGAATACTCGCTGTCGAGTCAGGAGGGGGTGGCGCTGATGTGCCTCGCCGAAGCATTGCTCCGCATTCCCGACGACGAGACACGCGATGCGCTGATCCGCGACAAGATCGGCGGCGGCGACTGGCAGGCCCACCTCGGCCACAGTTCCTCGCTGTTCGTCAACGCCGCAACCTGGGGCCTTCTGCTCACAGGCAAGCTTGCCGCCACCAATAGCGAGCGAGGGCTCTCGGCGGCGCTCGCCCGCTTGGTCGCGAAGGGCGGGGAGCCGTTGATCCGGCACGGCGTCAATCTTGCGATGCGCCTGATGGGAGAGCAGTTCGTCTCCGGACAGACGATTGAAGACGCCCTGGCCAACGGCGAGGGAATGGAAGCCAAGGGTTTCCGCTATTCCTTCGACATGCTGGGTGAGGCCGCTGTCACCGCCGCGCAAGCCGCGAAGTATCTCGCCGACTACCGCCATGCCATCGACGCCATCGGCACGGCCTCTGGCGGACGCGGCGTTCTGGAAGGGCCGGGCATCTCGGTCAAGCTCTCGGCGCTGCATCCGCGCTACAGCCGAAGCCAGGTCGAGAGGGTCCACGCCGAACTGTACCCGCGGCTCAAGCAGCTTGCCCTGCAGGCCTGCGGCTACGGCATCGGCCTGAACATCGATGCCGAGGAAGCCGATCGGCTCGACCTGTCGCTCGATCTGCTCGAGCGGCTTTGCTTTGAGCCCGAATTGGCCGGATGGAACGGCATCGGCTTTGTGGTCCAGGCCTATCAGAAGCGCTGCCCGTTCGTGATCGACTGGCTGATCGACCTGGCGCAGCGTAGCGGTCATCGGTTGATGGTGCGGCTGGTGAAGGGCGCCTACTGGGACGGCGAAATCAAGCGCGCTCAGCTCGACGGCCTGGCGGGCTTTCCGGTATTCACGCGCAAGATCCACACCGACGTCTCCTATGTCGCCTGCGCGCGAAAGCTGCTCGGCGCGACCGAGCACGTCTACCCGCAGTTCGCGACGCACAATGCGCTCACCCTGGCGACGGTCCATGCAATGGCGCCCGGCTATCGGCCCGGCCTCTATGAATTTCAGTGTCTGCACGGCATGGGCGAGGGGCTCTACGGCGAGGTCGTCGGTACGGAAAATCTCGATCGACCGTGCCGCATCTACGCGCCGGTCGGCACCCACGAAACCTTGCTGGCCTATCTGGTGCGTCGGCTTCTGGAGAACGGCGCCAACAGCTCGTTCGTGCACCAGGTCGCCGATCGTGACTATCCGGTCGATCGCCTGCTGGCCGATCCGATCGAGATCGCATCGGGGCTGCTGCCGGTCGGGGCTGCGCACCCGCGCATCGCCCTGCCGCGGGATCTGTTGGCGCCGGTGCGCCTCAATTCCAAAGGTGCCGATCTCAGCGACGAGAACGTGCTGGCCGAGATCGACCGTGCACTAAGCCATGATCGCACCGTGGCGTGGCGGGCGCGGCCGTTGCTGGGCGACGGCCGTCGCGATGGTCCTGCGCGCGATGTGCGCAACCCTGCCGACAGGCGCGACGTCGTCGGTCGTGTCGTCGAGGCGGAGCCTGATCTGGTCGACGCCGCGGCGGCACATGCTCGGGTCTGGCAGGCGCCGCCAGAACAGCGTTCGGCGGTTTTAATGCGCGCAGCCGACCGCCTCGAAGAACGCATGCCGCAGCTTGTCGGGCTGATCGTGCGCGAGGCCGGCAAGACACTTGCCAATGCCTATGGTGAGTTGCGCGAGGCGGTGGACTTCCTGCGGTATTACGCGAGCCTGATCCGGGACTGGAACAACCACACGCACAAGCCTCTGGGCATCGTCGCCTGCATAAGTCCGTGGAACTTCCCGGCGTCGATCTTCGCAGGCCAGGTCGCGGCATCGCTGGCCTCAGGAAACGCTGTGATTGCCAAGCCGGCCGAGGAAACGCCGCTGATCGCCGATCAGGTCGTGCAGGAACTGGTTGCGGCCGGGCTGCCGCATGGAGTGCTGCAGCTGCTGCCGGGCGACGGAGAGCTTGGTGCGCGGCTGGTTGCACATCGCTCAATCGCCGGCGTCGTGTTCACCGGTTCGACCGAGGCGGCTCGCTCGATTCAGCGCACCCTGGCGCGACGGCTGGGCCGCGACGGCCGGCCGATTCCGCTGATCGCAGAGACCGGCGGCCAGAATGCACTGGTCGCGGATTCGACCGCGCTGCCGGAGCAGCTCGTCAACGACGTGCTGGCGTCGGCCTTCGACTCGGCCGGACAGAGATGCTCGGCGCTAAGGGTGCTGTGCCTGCAGGAGGACATCGCCGACAAGGTGCTGCCGATGCTCAAGCAGGCGATGGCGGAACTCTCCATCGGCGACCCGGCGCGCCTGTCGGTCGATGTCGGACCTGTCATCTCCGACGAAGCTCGACTGCGACTGGAGGCGCATATCGATCGCATGCGTTCCACCGGCCACACCGTCCATCGGCTCGCCTTGCCGGACGAGGCGCGGCACGGCGTGTTCGTGCCGCCGACCCTGATCGAAGTCTCGTCGGTCACCGAACTCCGCCATGAGGTGTTCGGCCCGATCCTGCACGTTCTGCGTTATGCGCGTGAGCACCTCGAAGAAGTCATCCGTCAGGTCAATGCGACGGGTTATGGGCTGACCTTCGGCGTGCACAGCCGCATCGATGAGACGATCGAACAGGCGACCATGGCCAGCCTGGCGGGAAATCAGTACGTCAACCGCACCATCGTCGGCGCTGTTGTCGGGGTGCAGCCTTTCGGGGGGCAGGGACTGTCGGGAACTGGCCCGAAAGCGGGGGGGCCGCTCTATGTCCTGCGGCTGCTCGGCGAACGGCCGGCCGGCGCGATCCCGGCCGAGCAGGACCTGCCGGGCCCGGTGGGCGAACGCAACATCTACCGGGTGCGGGCCAAGGGGGCTGTGCTGTGTCTCTCTGGCGATGCCGCGGAGCGGTCACGCCAGGAAGATGTGGTCCATGTCTCGGGCAATCGGTTGGCCGGGGATGAGGGGGAGCCGCATTTGGCGGCCGTGCTCTTCGCCGGGGCGCCAGCCGATCTGATGGTGTTGCAGCAACGGCTGGCTGCGCGCGAAGGACCGATCGTGCCGGTCTTCGTGGCGCCTTATCCGGTGGAATTTCTGCTCAGCGAAGTATCGCTCAGCATCAACACCGCAGCGGCCGGCGGCAATGCCAGCCTCATGACGATCGGTTGAGGGCGACTAGTAGAAGCCGTATTTGGTCGGTTGCTTGGTTTCCATGACGCATAGGAAGCGCTCGGGCTGAATCTGCTCCTTCCGCTTGACCTCGCAGGCGTCATAAGTGAACGGGCCGCCATAGACGCCGGGACCGCCCGCAATCACGGTGTAGGGCAGTTCGAGGTACCAACCTGCCCCGGCCCAGGCCACGCTCGGGCCCTTGCTGCAGCCCGCCAGCCCCACCGACAGCATGGCCGCCACTACCAACATCCGCGCCATGTTTCTCCCCAAACCAACGCCGGACCTAAAGTACGGCATGGACGGCGGGCCTTCAATGGCGGGGCCCGGCCTCCGATTTGAACCGGATGCGCCCCGAGTAGCCGGCTCAGGAAGCACTTCGCCTCTTGCATCGCCTCGGGTAATGTCGGAAATCCTGAATTGAGAGGGGAGAAGGACCGCACTAGGGCGGTCTGTCTGCGCGTGACCTGAATGGATTTGCCGGAGAAGCAGGGACTTTACGACCCGCGCAACGAGCACGACTCGTGCGGCGTCGGATTCGTGGCCAATATCAAGGGTCAGAAGTCCCACGATATCGTCCGTCAGGGACTGCAGATTCTGGTCAATCTCGACCATCGCGGTGCCGTCGGGGCCGATCCGCTGGTCGGCGACGGCGCCGGCTGCATGATCCAGATTCCGGACGCTCTTCTGCGCGACTGGGCCAAGAAGGAAGGCCTCGATCTGCCGCCGCCCGGCCACTACGCGGTGGCGATGTGCTTCCTGCCGCAGAATGAGGCGGCTCGGAAGTTCGCGGTCAAGCGCCTAGAGCACTTCATCAAGGTCGAGGGGCAGAAGCTGGTCGGCTGGCGCGACGTGCCGACCGACGTTACGGGGCGCGGCGCGGCGGTGATCGAGCGCATGCCGGTGATTCGCCAGGCCATCGTGGCGCGCGGGCCCAAGGTTGCCGACCAGGATGCCTTCGAGCGCAAGATCCTCGCGATCCGCAAGCAGACCCAGAACCCGCTCGCCGATCTCGAGAAGAAGCACAAGCTGCCCGGTCTGTCGCAGCTCTACATGCCGTCCTTCTCGACGCGCACCGTGGTCTACAAGGGCCTGCTGCTGGCGCCGCAGGTCGAGAGTTTCTACGCCGACCTGCGCAACCCGCTGACCCAGTCGGCGCTCTGCCTCGTGCATCAGCGCTTCTCGACGAACACCTTCCCGTCGTGGAAGCTGGCGCACCCCTACCGCTTCATCGCGCATAATGGCGAGATCAACACCGTTCGCGGCAACGTCAACTGGATGTACGC
>CAYZQZ010000370.1:0-4493 GCA_964480235.1 uncultured Reyranella sp.
GTCGCCTACCAGAATCGCGCGCCGATGACCTGGAAGCACGTCGAGCGCTTCCGCTCGATATTCAAGGGCAACTTCGTGCTCAAGGGCATCATGCATCCCGACGATGCGATCCGCGCCCATTCGCTCGGCGTCGACGGCGTCATGGTCAGCAACCACGGGGCGCGGCAGCTCGACAACGCGCCGTCGCCGCTGCACGTGTTGCCGGCGATCCGCGACGCGGTCGGCGACAAGATGACCGTGATGTTCGATGGTGGTATCCGCCGCGGCCTCGACGCACTGATCGCGCTGTGCATGGGTGCCAAGTTCGTCTTCCAGGGCCGGCCCACGCTGTATGGCGTGACGGCGGGCGGCGTGGAGGGCGCCAAGACGGCGCTCGGCATCTTCCGGCGCGAGATCGACATCAGCATGGCCCAGATCGGCGCCACCAAGATTTCCGATCTTGGCCCGCACTACATGATGTGGAAAGACGAAGAGGATCTGCGCCGCAACCGGCGCTGAGAAGAGTGGAGACGCGTGCCTAAGGCTTCAAAACCGGTCGTCGGGGTCATCGGCAATTCGACGGTCATCAACGACCGGCACAATGTGCAGGTCGTCGGCCAGCGCAACATGCGTGCGGTCGCCGAGGTGGCCGGCGCCCTGCCGCTGATGTTCGCCGGCACTCCCCAGATCACCGACATCGACGCACTGCTGGGCGCCGTGGACGGCATCCTGCTGACCGGCGCGCGCGCGAACGTCCATCCGACCTGCTTCGGCGTCGAGCCGGATCCCAGGCACGAGCCGTACGACCAGGAGCGCGACGCCATGGCCCTCGGCCTGATCGAGGCCTGCGTCGAACGCGGTGTGCCCCTGTTCGGCATCTGTCGCGGCCTGCAGGAGATGAACGTGGCCTTCGGCGGCTCGCTCCATCCCGAGATTCGCGACATTCCGGGGCGGATGAACCACCGTATGCCGCGGCTTGCCAACGGCGAGATCCATCCCGATCCGGAAGTCGTGTTCGCCGACCGCCACGAAGTAACTCTGGCGCCGCAGGGCGCGTTCGCCAGGCTGCTCGGCAAGGAGAAGATCAAAGTGAACTCGCTGCACGGTCAGGGGATCCTCGAACCGGGCAAGCGGGTGGTGGTCGAGGGCGTGGCGGAAGACGGGACGATCGAGGCCATCAGCATCGCCGACGCGCCGGGCTTTGCCCTGGGTGTGCAGTGGCACGCCGAGTATGACCCGCAAAGCAACCCGATCAACCGCACCCTGTTCGAGGCTTTCGGGGCGGCGCTGCGCGCAGGCCGGCGCTGAGTTCCTGGAGCCGCCGGCCTAGGCCGGGTCGTGGCAGCAGACGCAGAGCTTGTTGCCGTCGGGATCCCGGAAATAGGCGCCGTAGTAGTTCGCGTGATACTGCGGGCGCAGGCCCGGCGCGCCCTCCGACAGGCCACCGGCGGCGAGTGCCGCCGCATGAACACGATCGACCGTGGGACGGTCGGCTGCCAGGAACGCCGTCATGTGGCCGTTGCCTTTGTCCGCCGGGGCGCCATCGAACGGCTTGCCGATCAGGAACAGCGGTCGCGTCTGCTCAGGGTGCTGCCAGCCGCCCCAGCCCTTTTCCGGTTCGCTGAAGCGTTCCTTCAGGCCGAGCAGCGGGAGGATCGCCTGATAGAAGCGCCAGGCACGCGCGTAGTCCGAGACACCGACATGAATGTGCGAGAGCACGGTATCAGGTCAGGCCTGCAGCAGGATCGGCAGCGCTTGCCGGTAGGCGGCCTCTGCGCGCTGCTTCAGCTCGGGCAGGGTGCAGCTGCCGATCGGATGCTGGACGGTGAGGAACGGATAGTCCGGCAGGCCGAGCACCCGCGCGATGTTCTTCGCGGTGACCCGGAACGGCTCGGTGCACAGCACCACCGCGCGCTTGCCCATTTGTTCGAAGGTGATTCCGTCGTGCAGACTGCACGTCGAGCAGGAGCCTCAATCTCCCAACCCGGTGATCAGAAAGTCGACCTCCTGGGCGACCTTGGTCAGGGTGGCGGACGGCGCCGGGGCGCTGGCATTGCTCTTGGAGGCCAGCGTGCGCACGACGCAGCCATGGCGCTCCACGAAAAGGGCGGCGAACTCGTTCAGCATCTCCTCGGCGTTGAGCTTGCCGTTCTCGAGGATGCCGATCCGCATGCCTTCTAGCTTGGCGAGCGGCGGGGCGCGAAAGGCCTGGCGCTTGGCGGTGGTGGAAAGCGGCGAATAGAGCTGCATCGGCTGGGCTCCTGTTTCTAGGTCTTGTCGGCTCTCCGCCGGATGGCGGCATGCTGCATGATCGAGCCGCGGCCACGGCTCCAGGACGGAATGAAGCAGGAATGGCCGCCGGCATCGCCGCCGCCCATCGTGATCAGGATGTCGTCGGGCGTCAGGCCGCGATGCAGGAAGCCCGCCTGCGAGAGCGCATGCGCGCCCTCGCCATGCTGGGTGTCGTATTCGCGATCGCGGAACTTGCCGACGCTCTTCATGCCGTCGACGGAACGCTTTGCCTCCGTGTAGAGGAAGCGCTGCGTCTGCTCGCGCGTCCATCCCGCATCAGCCAGGATTTTCATGTGCTCGGGTGCCAGGATCACCACGCTCTGTCCCAGCGTGATGCAGCCGTAGTTGGCCATGGCGTCGGCGACCGAGCCCAGGATCTGCTCGGGCGTGTTGCCGCCGTGGTTCTCGATGTTGCAGAAGCCCGCGCCGGCATAAACCGTGACGCTGGACGTGCCCTTCGGATAGCCCTGCGCCTCGCAGAGTGGCGGCCAGGGATTGCCGCGCGAGCGTTCGGCAATGCAGAAGCTGAACTTGCCGGGATGACCCTGGGTCGACTTGTCGGAGATACCGGGCAACATCTGGAAGACGTTGCGCAGGATCAGCCGCACCGCCCTGCCTATCGTGGCGTTGGCGCGATTGCCGGGGCCGAACAGATTGACGTCGGCGTTCATGCCGATCTCGTCCGCCAGCGGTCCGCTGACGATGAGCAGCGGCGCCGAGCCGCCGGTGCTGGCGGTCGAGCCATGGAAATTGAAGTCCGGCCGGTCCATCGCCTCGAAGGCCGCCACCACGATGGGGAAATGCTCGGGCAGGCAGCCCGCCATCACGGCATTCACGGCCGCCGAATGAAGCGACAGATCGAGCCCTGTAGCAGGGTGTTTGGAGATCACCGTCTCGGGCGGTCGGCTTTCGGCCGCGAGCATCGCCTTCACCCGGTCGACCGCCGGCGGTACCACCGGCAGGCCGTCGGTCCAGCCCTGGTCAAAGCAGAAATCGATGGCGCCGAGCAGGTCGTCCGGCGCCTCGTGAATGCGGGGAGAGAAGGCGACCATCGGGCGAAGCTTACGGGCGGCGGCCCTGCTCGGCAAAGTGCTTCCGGTTCCGCACTTCAGTACGGCCGGGGAGAAGGCTCAGGCGTCGATGAGGGGCACGAAGCCGCCATAAACCATGCGCTGGCCGTCGAAGGGCGGCTTTTCGGCGCCGGGCTGCATGCGCGGGTCGGACATCATCTTCTCCCAGGCCTTGTCGCGGGACTCCTTCGACGCCCATTCGACCCAGCCATACAGCACGGTCTCACCGTCCTTTGCCTTCACGGCACGCTTGTAATCGGTGACCTTGCCGTCCGGGACATCGTCGCCCCAGGCGTCGACGACGCGCGTGGCGCCGTATTCCCTGAACAGGGCGGACATCTTTTTCGCCCAGGCTTGGAAGGCCTCCTTGTCGGCCGTCGGCACCGGGATCAGCGTCGCGTCAACATAGGCCGCCTTGCCGCGTGCCCCTTCGTCGACCAGGGCGTCGAACCCGGCATAAATCATGCGCATGGCGTCGAACGGGAGGTTGGCGCTCATGCTCTTGGTGCGCGGGTCCGCCCGCATCCCGGCGACCGCGGCGTCACGGACGGCCCTGGACGGATACTCGAACCACGCGAAGACCACGACCTCGTCGGGCTTGGCCTGCACGGCGCCTTTGAAGTCGGTGACCTTGCCGTCGGGCACCGCATCGCCCCAGGCCTCGACCACGCGGGTGACGCCGAATTCCTTGAACACGGGCGCGAAGTCGGCGGCGTGCTTGCGGTATGCCTCCTTGTTGGCGGCCGGCACGGGCACGACGAATCCTTCGATGTAGGCCACGGGTTTCCCTCCTTGACGATATGGGTTGATATCAACATAACTGGCAGCAATGGCAAGCGACAAATCCGTGTCCCCTGCGACCACGAAGTACGTGCACGATCACTGCCTGTGCTTTGCCACGCAGCGCGCGGCGCGGGCGCTGGCACGGCGCTTCGACCATGCGCTGCGGCCGGTCGGCCTGACGAGCTGGCAGTTCTCGCTGCTGATGTCGCTTAACCGGGCGGAGCCGGCGACCGTCGGTGCGACCGCTTCGGTCCTGGGCATCGATCGCACGACGCTGACCGCCAACCTCAAGCCGCTGGAGCGGGAGGGGCTGGTGACGAGCGCGATCGATCCGGCGGATCGGCGCGGACGGAATCTCGTGCTGACGGC
>CAYZQZ010000371.1:0-4479 GCA_964480235.1 uncultured Reyranella sp.
GGCGCTCGGCGCCTTCATCGCCGGCCTTCTTCTCGCTGAAACCGAATATCGCCGCGCCGTCGAGGCGATGATCGATCCGTTCCGCGGCCTGCTTCTCGGCGTCTTCTTCTTCTCCGTCGGCATGCACGTCGATGTCGGCTTCATCCTGCGCCAGCCGCTGGTCGTGCTGGCCGGGGTCGCGATGATGATCGCGCTCAAGGCGGCGATGCTGACGCCGCTCTGCCGCGCCTGGGGAATGTCATGGGCGGCAAGTGCAGAAGTGGGACTGTTGCTGGCGCCGGGCGGCGAGTTCGCCTTCATCGGCATCGGGCTTGCCGCCCAGTTCACGTTGATCGACACGGAAATGGCCTCCCGCGTACTGGCCGTCGTGTCCCTCACCATGGCGATCCTGCCGCTGATCGGGATCGCGGGCCAGCAGGTCGCCAGGCGCATCTCGTCCCGGATTCCTGAGTCGGGAGCGGCGACCTTGCTTCCCCCCGATGACCATGTCCGGAGGGTGATCGTCATCGGCCATGGCCGGGTCGGGCGGCTCGTGTGCGATCTGCTCGAGGAGCACAAGATCGCCTACCTCGCGACCGACCGGGACCCGGCGCTGGTCGAGGCTTACCGCGCGCGGGGCCGGCCGGTCTATTACGGCGATGCCAGCGATCCGAACTACCTGCGGCGCTGCGGCCTCGACGAGGCGGTGGGCGTGATCGTGACCATCGACACAGCCGTGGTCGACGACGTGGTTCGCGCAGTACGCAGCCGCCGGCCAGACGTCATGATCATCGCGCGTGCCCACGACGCCCAGCATGCCCGCCACCTCTACACGCTCGACGTGACCGACACCGTGCCGGAAACCATCGAGGCGAGCCTGCAGCTTGCCGAATCGGCCCTGGTGGGGCTCGGCGTGCCGATGGGAGCGGTGATCGCCTCCATCCACGAGCGGCGCGAGAGCATCCGCCACGAATTGCAGGCCGCAGCAGGCGGCTCGGCTTCACTGGCCGCACAGATTCGCAGTGCCCGCTCGCACATGCGGGGCCGGACGTGATAAGCCGGCGCTGAGCACCCCATGAAAGTCATAAGCTGGAACCTGTTGCGGCTCGAAGGCGCCGCCGTCGAGGACGTGGCCGCACTGCTCGAGCGCGAGCGGCCCGACGTGCTGCTGATGCAGGAAGTAACCCAGCACATGGATACTCTGACCAAGCTGGCCGGGGGGCACTACAGCCGCCTGCCCTGGCCCGGCCGCATCCACGGACTGGCCGTCTGGAGCCGACACAATTTCTCGACGCCGCGCGTGCTGCCTCTGCCAGCCTCGCGCCTGCCAGGACGACTGCCGCGCCGTCGCGCACAACTCGTACAGGTGGGCGAAGTCACCTTCGCCAATGTCCATCTCAGTCACGGACAGCTCCTGAATCGCCGCCAGCTCTTCCGCATCGGGGCGGCGCTGCGCGGCAGGCCTGCGGCGATCATCGGCGACTACAATGCCGTCGGCCCGATCATGCTGCCCGGCTTCGCCGATGCCGGCCCGCGCGAGCCGACCCATCTTGCCGGCAACGTCATGCCGTTCCGCCTCGACCGCGCCTTGCTGCATGGCCTCGCCTGCCGCTCGGCCACTACACTCGATTTCGGGCCAAGCGACCACAAGCCGATCGTGCTCGAACTGATCGCGGCTGAGGCCCGCAAGCATGGCCCGCTGCGCCGCCTCGCACGCCGACGCATGGCCCAGCTCAAGCGTGCGGTCGCCGGAAACCTTCGAAAGATGTCCGGCAACTGACGGCGTTGCGCACCTAAAGGTACGGCTGAAGCAGCCGCGCCGCGCTGTTGCGCAGGCGCACCGGCAGCGAATCGGCGTCCAGCTCTTCCGGCGTCAGCAGACGGCCGCCCCGGCTCACCTCGGCGATGCGGCGGGCGAATTCCTGGCCGTAGACCTCGACGGTCAGCTCGAAATTCAGCCGGAAGCTTCTCGTGTCCCAGTTGGCGCTGCCGATCAGAGACCACGAATCGTCGATCGTCATCAGCTTGGAATGGTCGAATGGCGCGGCCCTGAGCCAGATGCGGCAACCAGTTTCGAGCAGGGGACGCATCGGCACGCGGCGCGCCCAGTCGAGAATGCGGTGATTGGAGTTCTCCGGCAGGACAATGTCGACCGCGACGCCGCGCATCGCCGCCAGTCCCAGTGCCATGGTCAGCACTTCCGGCGGCAGGAAATAGGGAGTGACGATCCTGATCGAGCGCCGGGCGCAGGAAATCGCGTGCAGGGCGACGAACTCGATCTGTTCCAGTTCCTCGTCCGGTCCGGATGAAACCGCGCGCGCCCGGATCGTGCCCGTGGGCCTGATCGGCGGGAACCAGATCTTGCTCTGCAGTCGCTCCTCGGTCTGAAACAGCCAGTCGTCGGCAAAGGATTCCACGAGCTGGGCGACCACCGGCCCCTCGAACCGGAAGTGCGTATCGCGCACCGGGTGCTGCGGGTTGCCGGCCTCCACGTTCTCGTCGCCGATATTGAGCCCGCCGACGAAGGCCACGCTTCCATCGATCACCAGGATCTTCCGATGGTTGCGCAGGTTCAGAAACGGTGTGCGCCAGGGAAAGTACGAGTGGAGAAAGCGCTTTACCGGAACGCCGGCGCGCTTGAGGCGCATGTAGGTGCCCGACCAGAACCAGCCGCTGCCGACGCCGTCGATCAGCACGCGCACCGCGACGCCGCGACGCTGGGCACGAATCAGCGCTTCGCTGAACCGCTGGCCATGCGTGTCGTCGCGGAAAATGTAGCTCGCCAGCCCGACGCTTTGTCGCGCGGCATCGATGGCCGCCACCATCAGGGGGTAGGCCTCGTCGCCGCTGCGCAGCATCTGCGCGTCGTTGCCGCGCTCGGCCGGTAGCCCGGTCAATCGGCCGATCGCATATTCCAGAGGCGACAGCGGATCGGCTTCGGTGGGAGCCACGCCGCCCGGCGCCAGGCGCGAGCGCCGTGGACGCAGGCGCAGCGCGCGGCGGCGCACCCGGTTGATGCCCAGCGCGAAATAGAGTGCGCCGCCGATGAACGGCGACAGCCAGGCGATGCCCATCCATGAGATCGCGGCGCCAACATTGCGCTTGTAAAGCAGGACGTGGACCGTCACCGCGAGCGCGATGCCGATATGGGCGACGGTTGCGATCTCGCCCAGCAGCCAGAGGAGATCCCTGGTGATGATCATGGCGTCGAACCTACCCGGTGGTCAGCGGGAAGGGCGGCGGAGGCGGAAGGGCATGATGTGGCGGGCACGCGCCTTCACCATAGCTCATCCGACGATGCGTCTGGCCACGAAAGAGATGACACTCTTTCCTCACCGCGGCCGTGCAGTCGCCCGGCCGATGCCGGCCGGGCGGAGAGAAGGCTCAAGCCGGGCTCAGGCCGCCTGCTTGATCGCCTTGCCGGCGATGTCGATGATCTCGTCGATCTGCGCCTTCTCGATGATCAGCGGTGGCGACATGGCGATGCAGTCGCCCGACTGGCGCACCATCAGGCCGAGTTCGAATGCCTTCACGAACGTGTCGTAGCCACGCGCGCCCGGCGCATCCTTGCGGCCCTCGAAGTCGATGCCGGCGGCGAGGCCGAGGTTGCGCACGTCGGTGACGCCCGGCGCGTTCTTCAGCGAATGCACGCCGTCTTCCCAGTACTTGGAGAGATCGGCGGCGCGCTGGAACAGGCCCTCGTTCTTGTAGATGTCGAGAACCGCCATCGCCGCGGCACAGGCCAGCGGATGGGCCGAGTAGGTATAGCCGTGGAACAGGTCGATGGCGTTTTCCGGCCCGTTCATCAGGCCGTCATAGACATGCTTGCGCACGAACACGCCGCCCATCGGCACCGTGGCATTGGAGATGCCCTTGGCCACCGTCATGAGGTCGGGAATGACGCCGAAGAACTCGGCGGCGAAGCCCGCGCCGAGGCGGCCGAAGCCGGTGATGACCTCGTCGAAGATCAGCAGAATGCCGTGCTTGTCGCAGATCTGGCGCAGCCGCTGGAGGTAGCCCTTGGGTGGCGGCAGGTAGCCGGTCGAACCGGCGCACGGCTCGACGATCACCGCAGCGATGGTCGAGGCATCGTGCAGGGTGACGATACGCTCGAGTTCATCGGCCAGCTCGACGCCGCCCTGCTCGGGCAGGCCGCGGGAGAAGGCGTTCTTGGCCAGATGCGTATGCGGCATGTGATCGACGCCGTTCAGCAGCGGGCCGAACCATTTGCGGTTATTGACCATGCCGCCGACCGAGATGCCGCCGAAGCCCACGCCATGGTAGCCGCGCTCGCGTCCGATCAGGCGGGTGCGCGTGCCCTGGCCGCGGGCCCGCTGGTAAGCCAGCGCGATCTTGAGCGCGCTGTCGACCGCCTCGGAGCCCGAGTTGCAGTAGAACGCGTGATTGAGATCGCCCGGCAGCATGGCGGCATGACGCGCCGCGAGCTCGAACGACTTCGGATGGCCCATCTGGAAAGAGGGCGCGTAGTCCATCTCTTCG
>CAYZQZ010000372.1:0-4477 GCA_964480235.1 uncultured Reyranella sp.
CGGGCCCGGGCATCTCGCTGATGACCGAATTCATCGGGCTGGCCTCGTTCGCCGAGGTGCCGGCGGTGATCGTCAACGTCCAGCGCGGCGGTCCGTCGACCGGCATGCCGACCCGCACGCAGCAGTCGGACCTGCTGTCCTGCGCCTACGCCTCCAACGGCGACACCAAGCATGTGCTGCTGTTCCCCGAGGATCCGCGCGAGTGCTTCGAGTTCACCGCTGAGGCGCTCGACCTCGCCGACCGGCTGCAGACGCCGGTGTTCGTCATGACCGACCTCGACATCGGCATGAACCACCGCTTGTGCAAACCCTTCAAGTGGGACGACCGCCGCGAACTCGATCGCGGCAAGGTGATGACCGCCGAGGAGCTTGAGGCCGGCAAGAATTTCGGCCGCTATCTCGACGTCGACGGCGACGGCATCCCGTTCCGCACCTATCCAGGCACGCACCCGACCAAGGGCAGCTACTTCACCCGCGGCACCACGAAGGACGAGTACGCACGCTACTCCGAAGAGGGTCCGGTCTATGTGCGCAACATGGAGCGGCTGCAGAAGAAGTTCGTGACCGCTGCCAAGATCGCGCCGCAGCCGCTGCGCTACTCCTCGCCGGCGCCGACCAAGTACGGCGTCATCTATTTCGGCTCGACCAGCCCGGCCATGGCCGAGGCGCTCGACCACCTCGAGCAGGCCGGCAACCACGTCAACGCGCTGCGCGTCCGTTCCTTCCCGTTCTCGACCGCGGTCGAGGACTTCGTCCACGAGCACGACAAGGTGTTCATCGTCGAGCAGAACCGCGACGCCCAGCTGCGCACCATGCTGATGGCCGACTTCACGCTCGACGCCCGCAAGCTCATCCCCGTGCTGCACTATGACGGCACGCCGATCACCGCGCGCTTCATCGCGTCCGACATCGCCAAGAAGCTCGCCCGTCTCAAGGTCGTTCCGTTCGAGAAGGCCGCGTCATGACCTACATTGCAAAGCCCAAGCTCCACCATCCGTCGCTGGTCAAGAACAAGGCCGGCTTTACGCGCCGCGACTACGAAGGCGCAGTGTCGACCCTGTGCGCCGGCTGCGGCCACGACTCGATCAGCGCCGCGATCATCCAGGCCTGCTACGAACTCGACATCCTGCCGCACCAGGTCGCCAAGCTCTCCGGCATCGGCTGCTCATCCAAGGCGCCGACCTACTTCGTGGGCGCTTCGCACGGTTTCAACACCGTTCACGGCCGCATGCCGTCGGTGATGACCGGCGCGAACCTCGCCAACAAGGACCTGATCTACATGGGCGTGTCGGGCGACGGCGATTCCGCCTCGATCGGCCTCGGCCAGTTCGCCCACATCATGCGCCGCGGCGTGAACATGACCTACATCGTCATGAACAACGGCGTTTACGGCCTCACCAAGGGCCAGTTCTCCGCCACCGCTGACAAGGGCTCCATCAGCAAGAAGGGCGTGGCCAACTCCGACGAGGCGATCGACATGGTGTCGCTCGCCATCCTGATGGGCGCGACCTTCGTCGGACGCTCCTTCTCGGGCGACAAGCACCAGCTGGTACCGCTGATCAAGGCCGCGATGGCGCATAAGGGCGCCGCCTTCCTCGACGTGGTGAGCCCCTGCGTGGCGTTCAACAATCACGCCGGCTCGACCAAGAGCTACGAATATGTGCGCGAGCATAACGAGGCCCTGAACCGGCTCGACTTCATCGAGGGCCGCGACGAGATCACAACCCAGTACGAGCCCGGCACCGCGACCACCGTGCAGCAGCACGACGGTTCGCTGCTGCGCCTGCGCAAGCTCGGCGAGGAATACGATCCGTCCGACAAGGTCGGCGCGATGAAGCGCGTCCAGGAAGGCCTCGCCGCCGGCGAGGTCGTGACCGGTCTGCTTTATCTCGACCCGACGCCGAAGGACCTGCACCACAATCTCAACACGGTCGATCTGCCGCTCAACAGGCTGCAGACCACGGATCTCTGCCCGGGCTCCGCCACGCTCGACCGCATCAACGCCAGCTTGCGCTGAAAAAGGCGTTCCTCGCCCTGCTGGGCGCGATTGCGGGCGCGTTTATCGGCGCGCCCGTGCTGGCGATCGCGCTCGGGGCGCTGATGTCCGAAATCTACGGAACCTTCGAGGGTGCCGCCGCAATGGCCGGAATGTCCCTGGGCGCGGTCGGCGGCATCGCGGCCGGTGCCATCTTCGGCGTGTGGCTGGTCCTGCGCCGTGGCGGCGAGCATGCAGGCATCGCCGCCTCCGGATTGTGCGGCGGCGCCTTGATCGCGGTGCTGGGCTTCTTCTTGGTCGCGTTCGACTAGACAGCCAGCGTCAGGCCGGCACCTCGACCAGCCTTCCGACCTTGTCCGGCTCGCGCTGCAGCTCGAGCGTACGGTCGTGCCATTTCCGCAGCGCCCGCGAATGCCCGATCGAGACGATGGTCGCCCCCGGCAGCTGACGCTTGAGCTGGGCGTACATCTCCTCGGCTGCAGACTCGTCCAGCGCCGCGGTCGCCTCGTCGAGGAACAGCCAGTCCGGCTTGAAAATCAGCGCACGGGCGATTGCCAGTCGCTGCTGCTCGCCCCCCGACAGCACGTAGCTCCAGTGAGAGTCCTCGTCGAGCCGCTCGGTGAGATGGCCTAGCCGCGCCGAAGCGAGCGCCGCCTTGATGTCGTCGTCGGAAGCCGTCGAATGCTCGTCGGGATATTTCACCGCGTCGCGCAAGGTACCGATCGGGATGTACGGCTTCTGCGGCAGGAAAAGCACCCGCGCGCCGGCCGGCACATGAACCTGCCCCTGCCCGAATGGCCAGATGCCGGCCAGTGCGCGGAACAGCGTGCTCTTGCCAGTACCACTGGCGCCCCACACCAGGGTCGAACGACCCGGTGGCATCTCGAGTTTCAGGTTCTCCAGCAGCACCTGCCCGTTGGGCAATGCGAGCGTCAGGTCGTCGGTCCCGACGTCGCTGCGTCCGGCTTGCGGAGCGACCTTGATGCTCGTGACGGCCTTGTGCTCGGTCGCGGCCTGCAACCCCTTCAGACGATCCATGACAGCCCGCAGTTCCGCGAGCGAGGTGTAGTTATCAACGAAGAACGACAGTGCGCTTTGCACCTGTCCGAACGCCGAAGCCGTCTGCATCATCACGCCGAGCGTGATGGCGCCGGCAAAGTAGCGTGGCGCGGTGACGAGAAAGGGGAAGATGATCGCGAGCTGGGCGTAGCTGCTTTGATAGAATGCAAGCTGGGCCTGGGTGAGCAGAACGCGCCAGCCGTTGTTGAAGACGTCGGTAAACCGCGCATTGAGGGAATCGGCCTCGCGCTGCTCGCCGTTGTAGAGGGCGATCCCTTCAGCATTCTCACGCACGCGTACCAGCGAGAAGCGGAAATTGGCCTCGAAACGCTGGCGCTGGAAGTTGAGCGGAATCAGCCGACGGCCGACGAGATTGGCGAGCGCGGTGCCAACGACCGCGTACGCCAGACAGGCCCAGGCCATGTAGCCCGGGATCGTGACGTCGAGGCCGATGGACGCCAAGGACAGCGGCCCCGAGAGCTCCCACAGGATTAGGAAGAAGGACAGTAGAAGGCCGACGGCGCTCAACAGACCCAGAAACAGAGTCATGGTGTACTGGCCGAGCTGATTGAGGTCCTCGGCAATGCGCTGGTCGACGTTGTCGACGCTGCGTTGTAGCTCGATCCGGTAGTAGCCGCGGTCATCCAGCCAGTGCGACAGGTAGCGCCTGGTCAGCCAGCGGCGCCACCGAAGCCTGAGGTATGGACTTACGATGGCGCGCGCGATTCCGATGACGATGAACAGGGCGGCAAGCCATGAAAAGGTGATGATCTCCTGCCAGAAGACCGCCTGGTCCTTGTTCTGCAGGGCATCGTAGAAGCGCCGGTTCCAGTTATTGAACAGTACTTCGAGGCCTACTCCGCTGAAGGTCAGCGCAATCGCGCCGAGCAACAGCGGGATGGCGAACTTCCAGTCCTCCGACTTGAAATACGGAACGACCAGGCTCCACCAGTCTCCGACGAACGAACCAACTCTCTTCATGCGGGCACCCTTTTCCGGCCCGCAGCCTACTACAGTCGGCTCGGCAGCCAGAGCGCGATGATCGGAAAGGCGATCAGGATAATCAGCCGCAGGATGTCAGTCGCGATGAACGGCAGCACGCCCCTGAATATCGACGAGAACGACACGTCCTGCACGACGCTCTTGATGACAAAGACGTTCATGCCGACCGGCGGATGGATCAGGCCGAGTTCAACCGTCATGACGATGATGACGCCGAACCAGATCGGGTCGAAGCCGAGTTGGGTCACCACCGGGAAGATGATGGGCACGGTCAGAATGATCATTGCCATCGCATCCATCAGGCAGCCCAGCACCAGGTACATCACCATGATCACTGAAGGACTCCTGATCGGTCACGTCATACACGACCTGTCGCGCAGAACATGTGCACCCGTCAGCTCGCGGAACAGCGCAAGGGCG
>CAYZQZ010000373.1:0-4467 GCA_964480235.1 uncultured Reyranella sp.
GTTCGGCTACCACGTGCACAACCTCTCGGGCTTCGGCACGGCCAATGTGCTGGCGCACGAATTGGGGCTGCAGGTGCGAGCGCGGGAGGTCGCCGAAACCATCATGGCCGGCCGCGAGCTCCTGATGCGGCCAGGCGAGGCGGCAGCGGCGTCAGGCGATCCGCGGTGCTTCTCGCTGATGGCGGGCGCGGGGTTCGACGCCAAGGTGGTGGCCGGCGTGACGGCACCTCTCAAGCGGCGCTTCGGCAAGGCGGCCTATGTCTGGCGCTCGCTGATCGAGACCCGGTGCTATCGTCCGGTGCGCTACCGGGTGGAGGTCGACGGCCGGGCCTGCGAGGCGGCATCGGTGATCGTGACGCGCGCCCGCATGTATGCGGGCCCCTACGTGGTGGCGCCGGGTGCGGCGCTCGGCGACGGGCTGCTGCATGTCTGCCTGTTCGAGCGCTGGGGCCGCTGGCAGACGCTGCGCTTTGGCCTCGCCCTGCTGCTGGGTCGCCTGCCAAGGACCGGTGGCTTCCGGGTTGTGACGGGACGCGACGTGAAGATTTCCGTGCAGAGTGACGCCGGGGAACTGCGCCACCAGCCGGTGCAAATCGACGGCGACGACGCGCTGGTGCTGCCGGTCTCGATCGCCGTGGCGGCGCGTGCGGTGAGGGTGCTGCAGCCGGCCTGATCGTCTTCCCATTCGCAACGGTACGACACAAAGGCAGTGTCATCCCGAGCGAAGCGAGGGACCCTTACCGCTCGGGAAAGGTCCCTCGACCTGCGGTCTCGGGATGGCACGAATATTCAGTGCGACGCCTAACGCGCTGCGCACGAGGCTGACGTCAGCGGACCGCCTGCTGCAGGCGCGCGATCAGTTGCGGCGTGGGATGGCCGTCGGCCGGCAGGCCGATCTGCTTCTGGAACAGCCGCACCGCCGAGCGCGTCTTGGGGCCGAGCAGGCCGTCGACGTCCTCGGTGTAGAAGCCGAGCCGTGCCAGGCGATTCTGCATGTCGATGACGGTATCGCGCGAGATCGGCTGGTCGTCTTCCGGCGGCGCTTGCATGACGCCGGGACCGCCCGCGATCTGACGCGCCAGGATACCGACGGCGAGCGCATAGAGCGTCGAGCGGTTCCAGTTCATCACGGCCTTGAAGTTCGGATAGAGAATAAAGGCGGGACCCCGGAAGCCGGCGGGCAGGATGATCGAGGCGGGCTCGTCGCTTTGCGGCAGCGGCGCCCCGCCCGCCTTCTTCACACCCAGCGCTGCCCAGGCCTTGACCGGCTTCTCGACCGACATGTCGGCCTGCTCGAGCGGAAAGCCCTGTGGCAGCGTGACCTCGTCGCTCGACGGCAGCCCCGGCTTGAAGCCGATTCCGCGCAAAAAGTTCGACGCCGAGGCGAAGGCGTCGGGCACGCTGTTCCAGATGTCGATCTTGCCGTTGCCGTCGCGGTCGACCGCCCACTTGGTGAAGGTCGAGGGCATGAACTGCATGTTGCCCATGGCGCCGGCCCATGAGCCCTTCATCTGCGCGCTGGTCATGTGGTTCTGGGCGAGGATCTTCAGCGCCTGGATGGTCTCGTTGCTAAAAAAGGCGACACGCTTGGTCATGCAGGCGAGCGTCGCGACCGAGCGCACGACCTGGAAGTCGCCCATGTAGGTGCCGTAGTTGGTCTCCATGCCCCAGAACGAGACGATGTACTGGCCGGGCACGCCATATTCACGCTCGAGCTGATCGAGCAGGGCCTTGTTCTGCGCCATCTTCTGCTGGCCCTTGGCGATGCGATCGGGCGTCACCGATTGGCCGATATACTTGGAGTAGGTCAGCGAGAATTCGGGCTGCCGCGAATCGAGATCGATGACCTGCTGGTTGGGCGTCAGGCCCTGGAAGGCCTTGTCGACCACCGCCGCCGGCACGCCCTGACGAAGGGCGTCGGTGCGGATGTTCTGCAGGCAGTCGCGGAATTCACCCGAAGGTGCCGGGGTCTGCGGCTGACCCGGGGGCTGCTTCTGTTGTGCGTATGCTGGCAGGCTGAGGAGCGCCGACGTTGCGGCGCAAAGGATGGCTATTGCGAAGGGGGACATGGCTGCCAGTTTATCACGAGCTGGCGATGGTCATCCCTTCGATTCTCACCGTCGGCGCGTTGGTCGCGCTCTTGAACTGCAGGTCGCTCGCGGGCGTCATATTCAGGAACATGTCCTTGAGATTGCTGGCGACGGTGATTCCGCTCACCGGATAGGCCTTCTTGCCGTTCTCGATCCAGAACCCCGAGGCACCGCGGCTGTAGTCGCCCGTCACGCCATTGACACCGAAGCCGATCATGTCGGTGATGTAGAGGCCGCTCTTGATGTCGGCGATCAGTTCGTCGGGCAAGAGCTTGCCCTTCTCAAGATAGAAGTTCGAGGTGCCGCCGCCCGGGCCGTGTCCGGTTGGCTTGAGGTTCAGCTGGCGCGCGGAGGCGAGGTCGAGCAGCCAGGTCGTCAGTACGCCGTCATCGATCACATTGTAGTGTTTGGTTGGAAGGCCGTCGCCGTCGAACGGACGGCTGCCCAGCCCGCGTCTGCGCAGCGGGTTGTCGACGATCCGGATGCCCTTGGCGAAGATCTGCTGACCCATCCTGTCCTTGAGGAAGGACGTGCCGCGGGCCACGGCGCGGCCGTTGATGGCGCCCGCAAGGTGGCCGAGCATGCTGCCCGAGACGCGGCGGTCGTAAACCACCGGCAGCCTGGCGCTGATCGCCTTGCGCGGGTTGAGGCGCTCGACGGCGAACCTGCCGGCATTGCGGCCGACCTTGGCCGCCGGCATCAGGTCCTCGAAATGGACGGCGCTGGTCCATTCGTAGTCGCGCTCCATCCCGGTGCCTTCGCCGGCCAGCACCGCGCAGGAGAGCGAATAGCCGCCGCGACGGAAGTTGCCGCTGAAGCCGTTGCTGGTGACCAGCAGCATGCGTGTGCGACCCCAACCGGCCTCGGCGCCCTCGGAGTTGGTCACGCCCTTGACCGAGCGTGCGGCGTCCTCGGCGGCCGCGGCGAGGTCGACCAGCGACTTGGCCGAGGGGCGGCGCTTGTCGTCGAGATCGAGGTCCGGCCATTTGGTGGCGAGCAATTCCCTGGGCGCGATCCCGCAGGTCGGGTCCTCCGGTACCGCGCGCGCCATGCCGACCACGCGTTCGGCCAGGCCGCGCAGCGCGGCGGGTGAAAAATCGGTGGTCGACACGAAGGCCTGGCGCTGGCCGACGAAGGCGCGCAGGCGCAACCCGCTGCTCTCGCTGCTCTCCAGCTTCTCGCGCTTGCCCATGCGCTGGGCGACCGAAATCGATTCGTTGACGTCGAACAGCGCGTCGGCGGCGTCGGCGCCGGCGGCCTTCGCCCATTTCATCAGATCGGAGAGGAGGTTGGCGTCAGGTGCCGACTGGGGGCGGGCCGATCGGGAGGGGGTGGGCCTGGATGCCGACCTGGATGCTCCCCTGGGGGCCGACTTCGCCGGCGTCTTTCTGGTCTTCGTCTTCGATTTTGCTTTGGCCATGCCGCCCTTTTACCGCCTCCCCGTGGCAATGGGGAGGCGGGAATGGGGAGGAAAGAGCTAGGCGGCTCTCTTCGCCGCGCGGTTGGCGGCGCAGGTCACTGCCTTGAGCGAGGCGGCGACGATGTTGGCATCCATGCCGACGCCCCACAGCACCTTGCCGTCCTGGGTCTCGGCCTCGATGAAGCTCACCGCCTGGGCGTCGGAGCCCGCGCCGGTGGCGTGCTGATGATAGTCGCGGACCTTGATCTTGATGCCGCAATCCCGGGCGAGCGCATCGACATAGCCCGCGATCGGCCCATTGCCGTGGCCGCTGATCTTGCGCGCCTTGCCGTCGAACACGACCTGGGCGTCGATCAGTCGAAGATCCGGATGGCCCGGCTCCGGCACCGTGGTGTGGCTCTTGAAGGAGACCGGAGCGGTGTTCTCGAGATACTCCTTGCGGAAGGTATCCCAGATCAGGGCCGGTTGGATCTCCTTGCCGGTCTCGTCGGCGATCTGCTGGATGATCTTGGAGAACTCGACCTGCAGGAGTCGCGGCATGTCGATGCCGTAGTCGGTCTTGAGGATGTAGGCGATGCCGCCTTTGCCCGACTGGCTGTTGATGCGGATGATCGCCTCGTAGGAGCGGCCGAGATCGGCCGGATCGATCGGCAAATAGGGAACTTCCCAGACCTTGCTGTTCGAGGCTTCCAGTGCCTTGAAACCCTTGTTGATCGCATCCTGGTGGCTGCCCGAGAAGGCGGTGAAGACGAGATCGCCGCCATAGGGATGGCGCGGATGGACCGGCAGCTGGTTGCAGTATTCGACCGTCTGGCGAATCTCGTTGATGTTCGAGTAGTCGATCTCGGGATCGACGCCCTGGGTGAACATGTTGAGGCCCAAGGTCACTAGGTCGACATTGCCGGTGCGCTCGCCGTTGCCGAACAGGCAGCCTTCGATGCGGTCGGCGCCCGCCAT
>CAYZQZ010000374.1:0-4465 GCA_964480235.1 uncultured Reyranella sp.
AGGTCGAATTCCGCGCCGATCGCGACCTTCGGGCCGACGATGGCGCGTATGCGCGACAGCAGATCGCCCTCGCAGTCGTCATAGCCGTCGGCGACCATGGCACCGTGCACGTTGATCAGCACCGCGTCGAGCGGCAGCGCGGCCTTCACGCCGGCCAGGATCTCGTCGCGAAAGCCCTCATAGACCGAACGCACCGTCGTGCCCGACGGGGCGGCGAAGGTGCTGAGGCCTTCGATCACCGTCCAGCCCCTCTTCTCGGCTTCCTTCCGCCAGGTATGGACGGGCGCGGTGAAATTGGTCGGCTTGTGCTTGGTGGCGTCGCCGCGAAAGATGCCGTGCTCCTGGTAGCCGCGCAGGCCGGTGGGGAAGGGCACGAACTGGTTGGTCTCGGTGCCGAGCGCCCCGATGAATACACGCTTGCTCAAGAAGACTACTCCCGGACGCAGTGGCAGCCCGCGACATGGTCGTCGACCATGCCGGAGGCCTGCATGAAGGCATAGCAGATGGTCGACCCGACGAACTTGAAGCCGGCCTTCTGCAGCGCTTTCGACATGGCGTCGCTCTCGGGCGAGCGGGCCGGCACGTCCTTCAAGGTCTTCGGGCGGTTCTTCTTCGGCTTGCCGCCGACGAAGGCCCACAGGAATTTCGCGAACGAACCCTCGCGCTCGACCAGGGCGAGATAGGCCCGGGCATTGCTCACACTCGCGTCGATCTTGCCCCTGTGGCGGATGATACCCGGATCCTCGAGCAGCTTCTTGAGCTTGGCCGGCGTGTAGCGGGCGATCTTCCTGGCATCGAAGCCGTCATAGACCTTGCGGTAGTGCTCGCGCTTGCGCAGCACCGTGATCCACGAAAGCCCGGCCTGACAGCCTTCCAGGGTCAGGAGCTCGAACAGGGCGAGGTCGTCCTTCAGCGGACGGCCCCACTCCTTGTCATGATATTTCTGGTAGAGCGGGTCTTCCGAAACCCAGCCGCATCGGGTCTTGCCGTCAGCGCCGCTGACCTTATCGTGCTTCCAAACCATGTGAGGAAACTAAATGCCCAAGGTTCCCGGCGATCTCAAGGTCTGCATCTTCGACGTGTTCGGCACCGTCGTGGATTGGCGCGGCAGCCTGATCGAGGATCTGCCCAAGCTCGGCAAGAAATACGGCCTCGATACCGACTGGACGAGCTTCGCCGACGATTGGCGCGGGCTCTACCAGCCGCAGATGCACCGCGTGCGCAAGGGTGAGCTGCCCTGGACGCGCATCGACGACCTCCACAAGGAGGCGTTCGAGATGCTGCTCAAGAAGCGCGGCCTGAAGCATCCCGGCGAAGAGGGCTCGTGGGAGTTCACCCATCTCTGGCACAAGCTCAGGCCGTGGCCCGATTCGGTCGAGGGCATCGGCATGATGAAGAAGAAGTACGTCGTCGCCACGCTGTCCAACGGCAACGTCGCGCTGCTGATCAACATGGCCAAGAACGGCGGCATCCCCTGGGACCACTGCTTCTCCGGCGAAACTTTTAGGCACTACAAGCCCGATCCGGAATCCTACCTGGGTGTGGTCGACAGCATGTACTTGAAACCGCACCAGGTGATGCTGGTCGCCGCCCACAACGGCGATCTCGCCGCCGCACAGAAGTGCGGCCTGTCGACCGGCTTCGTGACCCGCCCCACCGAACACGGGCCGGGACAGAAAATCGACCTCAAGCCGACAGGCGAGTGGAACGCCGTCGGCAACAACATGATCGAGCTGGCGAAGGCGATCGGGGCCTAGGGTCGTTCTCCTCCCCCATATGACGGGGGAGGACGAAGACTAGACGCCGATCGTCGTCAGGTCCTGGAACCAGTGCTGTGCCTGGACGTACGATTTGATCCTGGGCGACAGCGCATGGGGGTTGGTGTCATGGACCACCCAGATCAGGACGGCGTCGTCGACGACCTTCTCGTGTACCTTGGCGATCAGCGCGTCCTGCTTGGTCGGATCGAAGGTCGCCAGAGCCTCGTCGATCAGCTTGTCGACATCGGGATTGGCGTAACCGCTCCAGTTCACACCGACAGGCGCCACCTGGTTGGAGTGGAAGAAGCGCGTGAAGGCATAGAGCGGGTCGGCCGTCACGTAGGCGATGTTGTTGGCTGTGACGTCCTTGTTCATGTCGGCCTTGGCGCCGGCTCGCCAGGCCGTATAGAGGGCTTCCAACTCGACCACGCGGAACTCGAGGTCGATATAGACCTCCTTGAACATTTCCTGGATGGCCTCGTTCATCGGCAGCGACAGCATCTGTCCGGTGCCGCCCGAGGCCACGACGAATTTGGTCTTCAGCGGCTGGGCCTTGCTGAACCCGACCGCGCTCATCAGCTTGCGCGCGTCGTCGGGCGCGTATTTGAGCTCGAAGTTCGGCTTGCCGAACCACGGGCTGGTCTTGTCGACCTGGCCATAGGCGGGTTGCGCCAGTCCGCCCAGCAGCTTCACGATGGAGTCGCGGTCGATTGCGAGATTGGCGGCCTTGCGCAGGCGCACATCGGTCCACGGCGAGCCAGGCAGAACCGAGGGGTGATAGTTCCACACGTGCGGCGTGACGTTCTGCACGATCTTCATGCCGCCCTTCTGCAGGCGCTCCACGGCGTCGGGCGGCGGCGTTTCGATCAGGTCGACGGTTCCCGACAGCAAAGCCGCCGTGCGCGTCGCGGCTTCCGGCGCCACGATCAGCACCATGCGATCGGCCTTGGGAATGCGCTTGGGATTCCAGTAGCCCTCGTTCTTGACGAGTTCGGCGCGTTCGCGCGGGATGAGCCGTGCGAGCTTGAAGGGTCCCGTGCCGGACGGCTCGGAGGCGAACTTGTTCCAGTCCTTGTCGAGCTTCTCCCACTGCACCGGGCTCGAGATCAGGAACCACAGCATCTGGTAGGGGAAGAGAGCGTCGACCGCCTTGGTCTTCACCTCGACGGTCATGTCGTCGATCTTCCTGTAACTCGCGACCGACGGCAGGCGCGGACGGACCTGCGAAGCCTGGCGCTGGTCGAACTGCGGCGCCTTGGTGTCGAACACCTTGTCGAAGTTCCAGATCACGGCATCGGCGGTGAAGGCCGAGCCGTCGTGGAACTTGACGCCCGGTCGCAGCTTGAAGGTCCATAGCGTCTTGTCGCTGTCGCTCACCTTCCATTCGGTGGCGAGGCCGGGGATCAGCTTTCCCGGCTTGTCGGAGATGTCCATCTCCCAGGCGATCAGCGGGTCGTAGAGCGTGTGGCCGGTGAACTTGTAGGCGCCCGCGCCGCGATCGGGCTGGCCGGTGGTGAGTGGCACGTCCGCCATCGAGATGCCGAAGCGCACTACCTTTTCCTGGGCCAGGGCTGGCCCGGGAACGCCGAGAGGCAGCGTGGCAAGTGCGCCGGCGCCGACGACGACGGAACGACGGGTGAGCTTCATCGGCGGACTCCTGTCAGAGTTTCGGTCTGTGCTTGCGCCACGGGGTGACGCGTTCGTAGGCGGCGCCGGCGGCGAAGACGCTGGCTTCATCGAAGGCGCGGCCGGCGAGCTGGAAGGACAGCGGCAAGCCATCGCTGCTGAAGCCGCAGCACACCGTCAGTGCCGGCTGGCCGGTGACGTTGAACGGCATGGTGAGCGAAGGTTTGCCGAGGAAGTGGAAGATCGGCTGCGGCTCCTCGAAGGTCTCGGGCGCGCCCCAGTGGTTGGCCGTCATCACCAGGTCGTAGCCGCGCATGGCAGCCCGCGTATCGAGCGTGAGCTGGCGGCGGAAGCGCAGGGCCGAGAGATATTGCTCGGCACTGATGAAGGCGCCGAGCTGGAAGCGCCGGCGCGTCGTGTAGCCGAACTTCTCCGGTGTCGCGATCACGTCCTGGCGATGGATCGCGTGCGCCTCGGTCGTGATGATGACCCGGCCGCAGATGTGGTAGTCGCGGATGTCGGGGAACACGACCTCGTCGACGGTGGCGCCAAGATCCTTCAGCACGCGCACCGCCTCGTCGATGCCCTTCTTCATGTCGGGCGTGACGCTCGCGGTGCCGCTCTCGTGCCAGGAGCGGGCGAGCGCGATGCGCAGGCCCTTGACCGGCCGGTCGCAGGCCGCGCCGTAATCGACCTTGGGCGCCTTGGCGGAGCCCTGGTCGTTGGGATCGTGACCGGCCAGGACATCGAGCATCAGCGCGCAATCCTCGACGGTCCAGGCGAGCGGGCCCGCGGTGTCGAGACTGAAAGCGAGCGGAAAGATGCCGCAGCGGCTGACCAGACCATAGGTGGGCTTGATGCCGGCCGTGGCGCAATACCCCGCGGGATTGCGGATCGAGCCGCCGGTGTCGGAGCCCATCGCGCCCATGCAGAGGTGCGCCGCCACGGCGGCACCCGAGCCGCTCGAGGAGCCGCCGGGCTGGTAGCGGGTGTTCCAGGGATTGAGCACCGGTGGGAAGGGCTGGTCCGGCGTCATCGCGCCGTTGGCGAACTCGTGCGTGCCGACCTTGCCGAGGATG